>CANHFN010000006.1 GCA_947459935.1 Actinomycetota bacterium | reverse complement strand
CAGGTCGTTTATTTGAGATTGCACTGGCTCAGCCTACGATGGTCCTTGATGTTAAGTGCACGTTTGAAGCCAGCGGTCACCCGGGTCATTACCCCAGTGGCCAAGTTTGCCTTGCGCATAGGAATCACGCCCAATGCTGTTACCTGGGTTGGGGCGATAGCCGTAGTTGCATCCGCGCTGTACTTCTACCCAAGAGGAGAGTTCTTCGTCGGCACCCTCATTATCAGCGTAATGGCTTTGAGTGACCTCTTTGACGGAACCATGGCGCGAATATCGCAGAAGGGTTCTAGCAAGTGGGGGAACTTTCTAGACTCAACCATTGATCGAGTCACAGACTCTGCGATTCTCATTGGTGTTTCCCTATACCTCATCGATAAAGATGACTCACTCGTTCTAGTTGTTATGGTCACGTTAGTTACAGGAATGTTGGTGCCGTACATTCGCGCGAAAGCAGAAAGTTTTGGAATTTCCTGTTCTGGCGGTATCGCTGAACGAACTGAAAGATTAATCATTTCTCTAGCTGCCATCGGATTTGATGGATTGGGTGTTCCATACGTTCTAGCTATTGGAATGTGGTTATTAGCGATTCTGGGCACGTACACAGTTATTCAAAGAATGTTGATTGTTAAGCGAGCAAGATAAGTGAGGGACAATATTGCCGCCTATGCCTATTTTGCTGGATGGAGACTTGTTCGCTGGTTGCCAGAAAGAATGGCTTACCGTTTAGCGTATGCGGCGGCAGATTTTTTAACAAAGCGAAATGGTAAAAGCGTTTCTCGTTTGCGTTCTAATTTGAAGCGTACTCAACCAAACATTTCTGCTGCAGGTTTGGATGCTTTGGTTTCTAAGGCGATGCGTTCATACATGCGCTACTGGTGCGACACTTTCAGATTTCCAGATTGGTCTGCTCAAAGAGTTCGATCAACAGTTTCTGTAAACAATGAGCATCTCTTGCTCGATGCTATAGCAGCCAAAACCGGGGCTATTGTTTCCTTGCCTCATGCCGGCAACTGGGATCATGCAGGCGCGTACTTCTGTGCAAAAGGGATTGATCTTGTAACGGTAGCTGAACGCCTTAAACCAGAAAAACTCTTTTTAAAGTTTTTAGAGTATCGCCAAGCAATGGGTATGGAAGTTTTGCCATTAGATGGAAAAGTCATGGGGACTTTGGCCCAACGATTGCGCCAGGGATCGTTGGTGGCATTAGTTGCTGATCGTGATTTATCACGTTCTGGAATCGCTGTTGATTTCTTTGGTGGGCCATCCCGAATGCCGGCAGGGCCAGCTTTGTTGGCGATTAATACTAGCGCGCCACTTATCACAGCTTTTGTCTCATATACCGAATCTGGAATCCATATTGATTTTCGGCAGGTGTTTCTCCCAAGCGTGGGAACCGATGAAGAAAAGATTCTGGAGATTGTACAAACGACTGCTCGACATTTTGAAGATGGCATTTCGCAGCATCCAGAAGATTGGCACATGCTTCAACGTATTTGGACCGATGGTGATTTTGTGGAGCGCGTGTAATGCTGACACGAACCTTAAAAATTGGGATCGTGTGCCCTTATAGTTGGGATACACCGGGTGGTGTTCAAAACCATATTCGAGATTTAGCAGAATTCTTAATTGCCGCCGGACATGAAGTCTCTGTCTTGGCCCCTGCCATGGATGAAGAAAATTTGCCTGTATATGTTGTGCATGCAGGTAAACCTATTTCGATTCCTTATAACGGCGCAGTCGCACGAGTTCTGTTTGGCCCGGTTGCCTTTTCGCGAGTACGTCAATGGATTGCACAAGGTGATTTTGATCTGTTGCACTTGCATGAACCCGCAATCCCTTCCATTTCTTTACTTGCATGTTGGGCAGCAGATGGACCCATGGTCGGCACATTCCATGCCGCCGCAAAAAGACAGAAGATTATTTTTGCTATTGGGCCAATTCTTGAACCAGCCATTGAGAAATTATCAGCTCGAATTGCCGTGTCAGAGGCAGCACGTCTTACTTTAACGGACCATCTAGATACAGATGCTGTCGTTATTCCTAATGGCATTTATGCATCCCGCTATCAGGAAGGAACACCTCAAGAGAAATGGCAAGGAAACACAATTGGATTCATTGGAAGATTTGAAGAACCTCGAAAGGGCTTAAGTATTCTGCTTGAAGCTCTGCCCGTGATTGCCCGATTTGCTCCCGACGTTAAAGTCTTTGTTGCAGGTCCTGGTGATCCAAAAGAGGTTGAAAAGCAGATTGATCCTCAGCTACGTCATCGCTTCTCATTTTTAGGAAAGATTTCCGAGGAAGAAAAAGCCGACTTCATGTCTTCGATTGCGATCTACGTTGCACCCAATACTGGCGGAGAATCATTTGGCATCATCTTGGCAGAAGCACTTGCCGGGGGAGCGTGCGTGGTGGCAAGTGATATTCCAGCATTTGAAGATTTATTGGGTCAAGGTGAGTTTGGTGGGTTGTTTAAATCCGAAGATCCAACGGAGTTGGCAAAGGTTGTAATTGAGTTATTGCGAGATAAAGACAGAAGAGAAAATTTATCACGCGCTGGACGCCTTCGGGGCCAAAGCTTTGATTGGAATGTGATTGCACAACGAATCTATTCTGTGTATGAAATGTCAATCGTGGGCAGCGAAAAAGTTAAACTAGCCTCTGATACTCGTTCCTGGAATCGATTTCTCTCAAAGGATGACAAATAATGACTAACTGGGTATTTGCAGTTTTCATTCTCCTTATCTCATTATGGTATTTGTCTTTTTTGGCAACACGTCTTGATCGCCTACATCACCGAGTTGAAACTAGTTGGGCCAATCTTGATGTGCTTTTACAGAAGAGAGCAGCAGTTGCTTTAGAGATCGCGCATAGCGATATTGCTGATCCAGCATCTTCCTTGTTGCTTACAGGAGCTGCCTATCAAGCCAGAGACGCAGAAATTCAAACCAGGTCAGCGGCTGAAAGTGGACTATCTGGGGCATTGGGATTATTACTTGAAGATTCTCAACATCTTGCAACGGCTGCCGATAATGCTTTGCTCACAGAGCTCTCTGCCCTAACAGACAAGATTAGGGTGGCTATTGCACTTCACAAAGATGCTGTCACCAGAACTCAGATGGTTCGGAAAAAGGTAATAGTAAGAATTTTTCGGTTGGCTGGTACCGCTCCATTGCCTGTGACCTACGAATTTGAGTCTGATGTTCTCTAAACAAAGAATCATTCTTGGTTTTCTTACCTGCATGATGCTAACTGGCTGCGCGGCTATATCGAATGTCTTACCTGAGGCAGTGGTTACCAATGTTTTAAGTGGACGCGAAGGAATCAATGGGCCTGTTCTTGTAGTCAAGATAGATGACACAACTCAGGCGCATCCACAAGTTGGATTGGAAAATGCTGATGTTGTGTACATCGAGCAGGTGGAGGGTGGTTTAACACGTTTAGCTGCGGTCTTCTCTTCCATAATCCCTGAACGGATCGGACCTGTTCGCAGTGCTCGCATTTCTGACATCGATATCTTGTCTCAGTTTGGACGTGTTGCTTTTGCCTACAGTGGCGCGCAACGCAAATTGCTACCGGTTATTGCAGCAGCAAATCTTCAAGACTTGGGAGCACAAAGACAAAGTCCAACGATATTTACAACCGACCCAAATCGGATTCCTCCTTATGCAATGATTTTGCGTGCTGACTTATTGATGGCTAAGGTTGTTGAGAATAATTACCAGGTTGATTCAGCAAAAGATGTTGGCTTCAAATTTGGTGACTTACCTGAAGGTGGCGCACCAACAGAGAAAGTTGTTTTGCATTGGCCGGCTGCTACCTATTCTGCGACTTGGTCAAAGGAAGAATCTCGATGGTTGCTTTCGCACAACAACTCGGTTAACTATGCAGAATCAGGAATTATTTTGGGTCCAACTACATTAGTGATTCAAATGGTTTCCATAATCCCATCAGAGTATAAAGACAAGCTCGGGGGAGTAACCCCATTGTCACAAACTGTTGGGACTGGAAAAGCTTATGTTTTACGAAATGGCCAACGGTTTGTGACGACTTGGAACAGACCATCTGCCGAAGCAGGCACAATCTTCACCTTCTCGGATGGAACCGTAATGAACTTCGATCCAGGCCAGATTTGGATAGCCCTGACGGATCGTGAGCCTGATTTCACCTCGCCACCTGCACCAAAGACGAAGTAGGATTGCCACCTATCTTTCGATCGAAGCGGAGTAAATGGACATGTCTGAAGTAACTGGCACAGCTCGCGTTAAGCGCGGTATGGCTGAGATGCTCAAAGGTGGCGTCATCATGGATGTTGTCAACGCCGAACAAGCAAAGATTGCTGAAGACGCTGGCGCTGTGGCGGTCATGGCACTTGAGCGCGTGCCTGCAGATATTCGCGCACAAGGTGGCGTTGCCCGTATGTCTGATCCGGACATGATTGAAAAGATTCAAGCTGCTGTCTCTATCCCAGTTATGGCAAAGGCGCGTATCGGACATTTTGTTGAAGCACAGGTCTTGCAGTCACTCGGAGTCGACTACATCGATGAGTCTGAGGTTTTGACTCCTGCAGATTATGAAAATCACATTGATAAGTGGGGCTTCACAGTGCCGTTTGTTTGCGGTGCTACAAATCTAGGTGAAGCTTTGCGTCGAATTAACGAAGGTGCGGCAATGATTCGCTCAAAGGGCGAAGCAGGAACGGGCGATGTTTCAAATGCTATGCAGCACATGCGAAAAATTGGTGGAGAGATTCGTCGTTTGTCATCGCTGCGTGAAGATGAACTCTATGTTGCGGCAAAAGAACTACAGGCGCCATACGCACTTGTTAAAGAGGTATCAGAGACTGGAAAACTTCCAGTAGTTCTCTTTACTGCTGGCGGCATTGCCACACCTGCTGATGCAGCGTTAATGATGAGCATGGGCGCAGATGGCGTATTCATTGGTTCTGGTATTTTCAAATCTGGTAATCCTGCCCAACGCGCCGCTGCTTGCGTAAAAGCAACAACATTTTGGGATGATGCAAAAGTTATTGCTGATGCATCACGTGGTTTAGGTGAAGCGATGGTTGGAATCAACGTTGCAGATTTACCTGCACCACATCGACTTGCTGAACGCGGTTGGTAATTCTTTAGCAAATGAAGGTAGGGGTTTTAGCTCTCCAGGGTGATGTTCGAGAGCACATCAGTTCTCTCATTACCTGCGGAGTTAATCCGGTTGCAGTTCGCCGCTCAATAGAGATTGATCAGATAGACGCGCTAGTTTTGCCAGGCGGTGAATCAACCACTATTGCTCAGTTGTCGGAAGTTTTCGGAATTTATAATCAAATCAGAGATCGCATTGCGGATGGAATGCCAGTTTATGGATCCTGTGCCGGAATGATTTTGTTGGCTAATGAAATTCTAGATGCCAAGGAAGGGCAAAAGAGTTTTGGTGGACTTGACATAACAGTGAGAAGAAACGCTTTTGGACGCCAAGTTGATTCCTTCGAATCAGACATTGCATTTAATGACGGGTCAGCAGATCTAGTCCATGCTGTGTTTATTAGAGCACCTTGGGTCGAACATGTTGGAGAGTCCGTTCATGTTTTGGCTGCTGTTGATAAGCATCCAGTTGCAGTGCGCTCAGAAAGATTACTGGCAACCTCATTCCACCCTGAACTAACGGGGGATCATCGAATTCATCGGTACTTTATTGAGGAAGTGGCACGGCCTGCATTAGAGAAGGTAAAGTAACACCATCGTTTAGATGAGATAGAGGTGTTCCAATGTCCGGCCATTCCAAATGGGCGACGACCAAGCACAAGAAGGCGATCATTGATAGTCGTCGTGCAAAGGTGTTTGCAAAACAGATTCGAGCAATTGAAGTTGCAGCCCGCAACGGCGGCGCAGACATGGATGGGAACCCAACCCTTTTTGATGCAGTCGCCAAGGCGAAGAAATCTTCAATGCCGGCAGACAATATTGATCGAGCAATCAAACGTGGCGCTGGTCTTGAAGCAGGCGCAAAAGATTGGATCACGATTATGTATGAGGGTTATGGCCCAAATGGCGTTGCAATCATGATCGAGTGTTTGTCAGACAACCGAAATCGATCTGCATCAGAGGTTAAAGTTGCAGTGACTAGAAACGGTGGATCCATGGCAGATCTTGGTTCTGTTTCATATCTGTTTAACCGAAAAGGCGTTGTGATTGTTAAAAAAGACGGAACTCTTACCGAAGACTCAGTGTTAGAAGCTGTGCTAGAGGCTGGTGCTGAAGAGGTAAATGATTTAGGTGAGGCATTTGAGATCGTGAGTGAGCCTGTTGATCTAGTGCCAGTGCGAACAGCACTTCAAAATGCGGGCATTGACTATGAATCAGCCGACTCTTCATTCCTGCCTTCCATGTCGATTCCGCTAGATGCCGAAGGTGCGAAGAAGGTATTCGAACTAATTGATGCTATTGAAGAGTTAGATGATGTACAGAATGTCTATAGCAACTTCGATGTTTCTGATGAGGTTATGGCGAGCCTCGATTAAGGAATTCTTTCCAATCTCTAGGCTTGGGCACGAACTATCGAGAAAGCACGAGGTTAGGCAATGAGAGTTTTGGGCGTTGACCCTGGCCTTACTCGTTGCGGAGTTGGCATAGTTGAAGGCGCAATAGGTTCGCCCATTTCTCTAGTAGGAGTTGGAGTGATCCTGACTCCTGCAGAAGCTCCTCTTGAGCAAAGATTGTTGGATTTAGATCAACAACTTTCTGAATGGATCAATCTTTGGAAACCAGATGTTATTGCGGTAGAGCGGGTGTTCTCTCAGCACAATGTCCGAACGGTGATGGGCACAGGGCAGGCAGCAGGTATTGCCTTGCTTTTGGCTGCCAAAGCGGGAATTCCCGTAATGATGCACACCCCATCAGAGGTTAAAGCATCGGTAACGGGAAGTGGACGTGCAAACAAAGCTCAAGTTGCTTTAATGGTTCAAAAAATTCTTAACCTTGAAACTATTCCAAAACCAGTGGATGCAACTGATGCACTTGCACTTGCCATATGCAATATCTGGCGCGGCGGAGGAAACACAAAGATTGCTCAAGCTTTAGCCGCAGAACAGTCGCGTTTGAAGAAATTGCGTGCCAGATGATCTCTTTATTGTCGGGCACAGTTCGTTCCATCACTGCAGATCGTTTAGTAGTTGAAGTGGGCGGTTTTGGAGTTTCTGTTCTAGTCAATCCACAAACTGCGGCGCAGGTAACACTTGGTTCTCAAGTTCAACTTTTCACCTCACTGGTTGTTCGTGAAGACTCACTAACTTTGTTTGGATTCATCAATGATGAATCAAGATCACTATTTGAATTGGTTCAAACTGTTTCAGGAATCGGGCCAAAGGTAGCCCTTTCAATATTAGGCGCGCTAACCCCAGAGGACTTAGCTCGCTCCATATCTCAAGAAGATATTGGTGCTATTGAAAAGGTGCCAGGTATTGGACGCAAAGGCGCACAAAGATTAATCCTTGAACTCAAAGGGAAATTGGGCATTCTTTCTTCGGCTCAGCAGTACAAAGGGCATCAGCCGGCTTGGCGTGAACAGCTAACAAGCGCCTTGGTATCACTAGGTTTTTCTCCGAAAGAGTCAGATGGCGCTATCTCACAGGTGATTGCAGAGTTACAAGCCGAGGGAGTCGATGCTGGGCAATTGGAATTAAGTGAGTTGTTGAAATTGACCCTTGCTAGTGGAAAGAGTGCTCGTGGCTGAAGATCGCTTAGTAACACCACATATAAAGGGAGAAGAATCAGCTGTTGAACATGCACTCCGCCCAAAAACTTTAAAGGATTTCGTCGGACAAGAACGAGTTCGTGAGCAAATAGATGTGTTGTTAACTGCTGCCAGACATCGAAATTCTCCGGCAGATCATATTTTGCTATCTGGTCCACCAGGTTTAGGAAAGACAACTCTTGCTTTAATTCTGGCAAGTGAAATGCAAGCACCAATTAGAATTACAAGTGGTCCTGCAATCACTCATGCAGGTGATTTAGCGGCGATTCTGTCTTCACTTGTTGAAGGAGAAGTTCTCTTCTTAGACGAGATTCACCGACTTCCAAGACCGGCAGAAGAGCTTCTTTATTTGGCAATGGAAGATTTTCGAGTAGATGTGGTTGTTGGTAAAGGACCAGGAGCAACAGCTATTCCCTTACAACTTCCACATTTCACACTTGTTGGTGCAACAACACGTGCCGGGTTGTTACCAAGTCCGCTAAGAGATCGATTTGGTTTTACAGCGCATCTTGATTTCTATAATGAAACAGATGTCGCCCACGTTATTACTCGAAGCGCTGAGTTGCTAAAGATCGTGATTGATAAAGATGCGATAGTTGAAGTTGCGGGCCGTTCACGAGGCACCCCACGAATTGCGAACCGCTTATTGCGACGTGTTCGTGATTACGCCCAAGTTCAGGGGAGTGCTCGAATATCACTAACAGATGCTAAGTCTGCGTTAGAGATGTATGAGGTTGATGAACTGGGTCTTGACCGACTTGATCGGGGCGTCCTCGTGGCCCTCATTGAGCGATTTAATGGGGGACCAGTGGGTCTTTCCACATTGGCCATTGCTGTTGGGGAAGAGATTGAAACGGTTGAATCCGTTGCCGAGCCTTTTCTTGTGAGAAATGGCTTTATGGCCAGAACTCCACGCGGGCGGGTGGCAACGGCCCAGGGTTGGCGCCATATAGGACGAACACCACCTGCGGAAATCTCCACGCTTTTCGACTTACCAGCACCTGACGCCTAGACTCTCGCCCTATGTCTACAAATACTAAAACTATAAAAACGAGTTCGCGCCCTGTTCGCACATTGGCGATTCTGGGTCTGGTCGTTGTGGCTATGACAGCTCTTGTCTTTGTACAAGGAGCGACTTCAGTGCGCTTAGGTTTAGACCTACGAGGTGGAACTTCGGTCACGTTGCAACCACGAATTGCTCCAGGTGATGAAGGCAAAGTGACCAGCGAAGCGATAGACCAAGCAGTCTCAATTATTCGCCAGCGTGTTAACTCATTAGGTGTAGCAGAATCTGAAGTTGCAGCTCAGGGAAGTGGAACAAATCGTCAGATTGTTATTTCCATTCCAGGTGACACAGGACGCCGCGTTGTCGAATTAGTAGGACAGACAGCAGAACTTAGATTCCGTCAGGTGCTGGCGTCAGGATCTGGATTACCTGCTGCAACCGATGCCGGAGCTACTCCTGTTCCAGGAGTTACGGCCGAGATAAATGCAAAGTTTGCAGCACTTGATTGCACAAAGCCAGAGAATCTTCAGGGCACTGGTGTTGATGCACCGACTGATACTTTGGTTACATGTGATCGCACTGGTGGAACTAAATACATTTTGGCACCAGCTGAAGTTCTTGGCCGCCAAATTTCAAGTGCCTCAGCAGGTCTTGATACACAGGCTGGAACAGCATGGTTTGTAAGTTTGGAGTTTAATAATGAAGGGACCTCGGCATTTGCTGCGTTAACTTCTAGAGTTACAGCATTACCAGAACCAACAAATCAAGTAGCAATTGTGCTTGACGGTTTGGTTGTTTCTTCACCACGCATCACAGAGGCGATTCCATCAGGCAATGCTCAGATCACTGGAAGTTTCACTCAACTTGAAGCCCAAGACTTGGCTAACGTTTTAAAGTATGGAGCTTTGCCACTTGCATTTGATCGTGGAGAAATTCAACAAGTATCACCAACACTGGGTGCCGATCAATTAAATGCTGGTTTACTAGCTGGAGCTTTAGGTCTTTTTCTCGTTGTGATCTTCACGCTTCTTTACTACCGCGCACTTGGTTTTGTTACGGTGGGTTCTTTAGCAATCGCGGGCGCAATTCTTTATCTATTGTTCTTGCTCATGGGTGAGTGGATTGGATTCACGCTAACCCTGGCGGGTATTGCCGGTGCCATTGTCGCTATTGGTGTAACTGCCGACTCCTTTATTGTTTACTTTGAGCGCGTACGAGATGAAATGCGTGAGGGAAGGTCTTTACGAACCGCGGCTGAAACAGGATGGGTTCGAGCTCGACGCACGATCCTGGTAGCTGACTTCGTATCAATGATCGCTGCGATATTGCTCTACTTCTTCTCGGTTGGCGGTGTAAAAGGATTCGCTTTCACTCTTGGTCTAACAACTATCATCGACTTGATCATTATTTTCTGGTTTACAAAACCAGCTTTGGTTCTTGTCTCACGAAGTAAATTCTTTAACTCAGGACACCCACTCTCTGGATTTTCTCCAAAGAGCCTAGGTATGTCCGCTGCGAAGGAGGCATAACATGTCAAAGTTATCTGGACTAGGTGGGCGTTTATACCGCGGGGAAACTTCGGTTGACTTCATTGGTCGCCGCCGTCGTTGGTACATGGTCTCGTCTGTATTTATTCTGATTTCAATTGGAGCGTTAGCGATTCAAGGACTACAGCTGGGAATCGAATTCAAGGGTGGTTCTTCTTTCACTGTCACAACAAACAATCCTTCTGTGACTGATGCGCGCGCAGCAGTTGAAGAGGCTGGGGTCACCGGTGAAGCAATTGTTCAGAAGTTAGGTGCTAACAAGGTTCGTGTTCTTACCGGTTCGTTAGAGCAAGCACAAAACAATGCTGTGCAAGATGCTTTGGCGGCGAAGTTTGCGATAAGTGTTTCCACCATTGACACCCAAATTATTGGTCCATCCTGGGGTAAGGAAATTACTCGTAAAGCTCTCTATGGTTTATTCGGATTCCTTTTCGTGGTCATGGTGTATCTAGCCATGGCACTTGAACCAAAAATGGCAGTCTCAGCCATTATCGCTGTTATTCACGACGTATTCATCACAGTTGGAATCTATGCACTTGTCGGCTTTGACGTCACGCCAGCAACAATTATTGGTTTTCTAACCATCCTTGGTTATTCCCTGTATGACACCGTTGTTGTATTCGACAAGGTGCGAGAGAACACCAAGTCGATTACATCTACATCAACTAAGACTTACTCGCAGGCAGTTAATCTTGCGGTAAATCAGACAATTGTTCGCTCTGCCAACACCTCGATCGTGGCTTTGCTACCAGTGGCATCAATTCTCTTTGTTGGAGCGGGATTACTCGGTGCAGGAACATTGAAGGATCTTTCACTCGCACTCTTTATCGGTTTGATTGTTGGTACATACTCTTCAATCTTTATCGCACCTCCCGTACTTGCTCAAATGCGCGAGAGAGAGCCAGCAATGCAGGCTCTAGCAAAGCGCGTGAGTGCACGTTCAGGTGGAACAGTTGTTGCTTCAACCGTTGGCGCAGTTGCTGCAATTAATGGACGTGGTCCACGTAATCAACCAAAGCGCAAGGGTCGTAAGTAAGGTCTTTTGTGGATACCTTGATAGCACCAGTAATTAGTGCTCTCAAAGAAAATCACGCCTCGGTAGATTCTGATGAGGTGTCTCGTGCATATGAAGTCGCTCGAGATGCTCATGAAGGCCAGCTCCGTAAATCTGGTGAGCCCTATATAACTCATCCAGTTGCGGTTGCAGAAATTCTTGCCCACCTTGGCTTAAACCCTGCAACGGTCATTGCTGCATTACTTCATGACACGGTGGAGGATACGCAGTACTCACTAAGCCAACTTCGTATTGATTTTGGTGATGAGATCGCAAATCTTGTTGATGGCGTGACAAAGCTAGACAAACTTGCCTACGGACCAACAGCTGAGGCAGAAACTGTTCGCAAAATGGTAATTGCGATGTCTCGCGATATTCGGGTGCTTGTCATCAAGTTGGCGGATCGATTACACAACGCTCGTACATGGAAGTATGTTTCCGAAGAAAGCGCACTTCGAAAAGCCCGTGAAACTTTAGATATTTATGCGCCTTTGGCTCACCGCCTAGGCATGAATGCCATCAAATGGGAGTTGGAAGACCTTTCCTTTGAAGTGTTAGAGCCAAAGAAGTTTGAAGAAATTTCCAGACTAGTGGCCGAACGTTCGCCTTCGCGTGATGCTTTAACAGAACAGGTTATTGAGGCCGTAAAGGAAGATTTCTTACGAGATCACATTGAAGCCACTGTCACAGGACGCAAGAAACATTTTTTCTCTGTGTATCAGAAGATGGTTGTTCGTGGTCGTGAGTTTAATGAAATTTATGACTTGGTTGGCATTCGCGTTTTGGTCAATGACGTTCGAGATTGTTACGCAGTTTTAGGTTCTATTCACGCCAGATGGAGTCCAGTTCCAGGACGATTTAAGGACTACATAGCAATGCCCAAGTTCAACCTGTACCAGTCGCTGCATACGACTGTCATAGGACCTACAGGCAAAGCAATTGAGATCCAAATCCGAACTTATGACATGCATGCACGGGCAGAGTTTGGTATCGCCGCCCATTGGAAATATAAGCAAGGTCCGGAAAACACAGAGAGTTCTCCCGAGATGTTGTGGCTTAGACAGCTGCATGAGTGGCAGAAAGAAACGGAAGATCCCTCTGAATTTTTAGAAGCGCTTCGTTTCGACTTGGGTTCACCTGAGGTATTCGTCTTCACGCCCAAGGGCAGTGTTGTCGCACTTCCTGGAGGGTCAACCCCAGTTGACTTTGCGTTTTCTGTTCACACCGATGTTGGTCTCAGGTGCGCCGGTGCGAAGGTAAACGGACGACTTATACCTTTAGATTCGAGACTAAATAATGGTGATGTCGTTGAGATTGTTACTAACAAGAGTGAGTCTGCAGGTCCCAGTAGAGATTGGCTTAACTTCGTAAAAAGTCCTAGAGCTCGTTCGAAGATTAAAGCATGGTTTAGCAAGGAGCGTCGCGAAGAGGCAATTGATGCCGGCCGTGAATCAATCGCTCGTCAAATGCGCAAAGCTGGATTACCACTACAAAAGATCTTTGCAGGTCACTCCTTGTTGGAGTTAGCCCACGATTTACGTTATCCAGATATTGATGCACTGTATTCGGCTGTGGGCGATGGTTATGTTTCTGCTGCTTCGATCATCGACAAACTTGTCGCTTCATTGGGTGCTGAAGATTCTCATCCAGAACCAACGATGGAGACATTCCCCAATCGCGCTCCTACAACTAGGCGTTCTAGTAACGCGGTCGATGTTGAAGGAACAGATGACGTACTCGTGAAGCTTGCTCGTTGCTGCACTCCTGTTCCAGGGGATCCGATCATGGGTTTCATAACAAAGGGCAGCGGAGTTTCAATTCATAGAGCCGATTGTTCTAATGCGCAGGATTTGCAAGTTCATCAATTGGATAGAGTCGTGAAAGTTAAATGGCGGGTCGGTGCTTCATCGATCTTCCTAGTTAACATTCAAGTGGAGGCTCTTGATCGGGCATCGCTTCTTGCGGATGTGACTCGCACGTTGTCTGATCAACATGTGAACATTCTTAGCGCTGCGGTAAGCACCTCGAAAGACCGAACAGCCTTCTCACGTTTTACATTTGAAATGGCAGATGCAACGCATTTGGATGCGGTACTTGCAGCGGTTCGAGGAATTGAAGGCGTATACGATGTTTACCGAACAACTAACAACTAGTTAAATTCAGCTAAACCCTTTTCTGCCTCAGCCAGCCACACCTTACGTGCCGCCGCAGATTCAGAAGCTTCCTCGGACTTTTTAGTGTTTCCGCTTGCTGCAAACTTGGCAGCAGCCTTTTCATAACTAGCGATAGATTCAGCAAGTTGGGCGACAACTTCTTGAGCGCGCTTTTTTGCGGCTGGATCAGTTTTACGCCAAATAACTGCCTCAGACTCCTTAACCGCTGCTTCTACAGCAGAGACGCGTAGATCCATCGCAGCTCTTTTGTCGCGATGAGTCATACCAATCTTCTCCCATGAGCGAAGGTGTTCATTAAGTGTCTTACGAGCTGCTTTTACATCAGAAATAGGCAGTATTGACTCAATCAAAGCGAGCAGCTCTTCACGTTTTGCAAGATTTGCTGCCATCGTGACATCGCGCTTTTCTAGATCTGCATTCTTAGCGGTGAAAAATTGGTCTTGGGCGGCCTTAAAACGTGACCACAACTTAGCATCGTCATTCTTCTTGCCACGACCTGCTTCTTTCCAGAGATCCATTAAGGCCTTGAAGCGCTTTGCCGTTGAAACCCACTCAGTTGAAGTCGCAAGTTTTTCTGCTTCCTCAACAATTTGTTTCTTTGCATTTGCAACGACTGATTGAGCGGCCTCTAAGGATGCAAAATGAGTACGACGACGTTTATCAAACTTATTTCGAGATGAAGAGAAGCGCTTCCAAAGATCGGCATCAGTTTTCTTATCTAGTCGAGGCGCTGCTTTCCATTCATCAAGGAGAACCTTTAGACGATCTCCAGTGCTCTTCCAGCTTTCAGATAGTGCGAGTCCTTCTGCTTCTGCAACAATCTTTTCTTTCTCAACAACTATTTGTGCAAGACGTGCTGCCTTTGCTGCAGACTCGGCCGCCTTCTTAGCCTCATATGCCTCGCGATGTCCTTCGATGAGAGGTTCAATCTGTTCAACTGAGGCAGCTAATGCATCTAGATCTCCCACACCATTAAAATCTTTAACTTGATCACGCAATTTTTTAACAGCAGCATAGGCATCAGATGGAACCATTGCTCCACTTTGAATGCGTGCAGCAAGAAGGGCAATTTCTGAGGCTAGAACTTCAAATTTGCGAACAAAATAGGCCAGCGCCTCTTCTGCAGTTTTGCCTGGGTATGAACCCACGGCTTTTTCACCATGTGATGTGCGAACGTAAACAGTGCCATCTTCTGCGACTCGACCAAAAGCTGAAGGATCTCCAATCAACGCACTTGCTGCGCTGGCCTGGTGAGGGAAATTCATATCTGTCATGAGTGTGATCCTTTCAGCGCGTTTCTTCTCAATGAAGTTCGCTATGTGGTGGGTGCGATGCTTAGAAGTTTTGACACCTCTGAGCGTGGGTTGGAGGTAGATTCGTAAGCAAAAGGTACCCTGTCTCATGGTGTGAGCGTAAATCGCTCCCATTTCTGAGCGCGGAAAGAGGCTGATTGAGCATGCTGATTGACTCATTTGCCGCGCCTATGTATGCCACCAACTGTTGGGTGCTTGCCACAGAGCCAGGATCAGAGTGCATCGTGATCGATCCTGGGATGCCTGACGTCTCTCATCAGTTAACAGAAATCTTAGAGAAGCACGATCTAAAACCAGTGGCAATAATTGCAACGCATGGCCACTTAGACCACACCTTTTCTATCCAACCGATCGCTGATGGCTATGAAATCCCTACCTATATACATAGCGAGGATCGGGCTTTTCTATCCCATCCTGAAGATCTTCATGGCCCCGAGTTTGCTGCAACATTATCCGGTATGAATTTTGCTGAAGGCAAGGTTGTTCGTGAACTTCGCAACGGAGACATCATCGATTTGGTCGGTCTTAACTTTAGGACAATACATGCTCCAGGTCACACGCGCGGTTCAATCATGTTTGAAGTGTCAGGAGAGGTATTAGTCAGCGGGGATGTCCTTTTTGCTGGTTCAATTGGGCGTACCGATTTACCTACAGGCTCTGCCAAGGATATGGATGAGACATTGCGGAAGAAAGTTGTGCCCTTGGCGGATCACTTACGTGTTTTACCCGGCCACGGACCAGAAACAACTATGGCCCGCGAAAAGAAGAGTAATCCTTATTTAAAGAATTTGGTGGGTCGCTACTAATGGCAGGTCAAAAGATTTCCGCACCAAAGGGTGTTAGTGAGTACGTTCCTGGTAGATCTCGAGCCTTTGAATTTGTTCGCGACAATCTAATTTCTCCTGCCAAGTTAGCTGGTTACCAGTTAATCGAATTACCGGTATTTGAAGACACAGATTTGTTCACTCGCGGAGTGGGAGAATCAACTGATGTTGTCTCAAAGGAGATGTATACCTTTGAAGATCGCGGTGGACGTTCAATCACATTGCGCCCAGAAGGTACCGCTGGTGTAATGCGTGCCGTCATTGAACATGGTTTAGATCGTGGACAGCTCCCAGTAAAGGTTTGGTACTCAGGACAATTTTTTCGTGCAGAACGACCACAGGCAGGTCGCTACCGTCAGTTCTATCAAGTTGGCATTGAAGCGATTGGCCTAGAAGACCCTGCGATAGATGCCGAGGTAATTGCTATAGCAGATGCAGGTTTTAAGGCCCTAGGTCTGAGTAAATATCGTCTTGAGATCACTTCCTTAGGTGACGCGCAATCTCGTGCAGCTCACCGCACAGATTTAGTGAAATTTATTTCAACATTGAAACTCGATGAAGCTACCGCTGAGCGGGCTCGCATTAATCCCTTGCGACTCTTTGACGACAAACGTGAAGAAATGCGCGCAGCAATGGCAGATGCGCCCTTGCTATTGGATTACCTCAATGAGGTATCACGTACACAATTTGAGCAAGTCCAAAAGTATTTGGATGCATTAGGTATTACTTATGTGATCAATCCTCGCATGGTGCGCGGTTTGGATTACTACACAGGAACTACTTTTGAGTTCGTCCATGAACTGCTTGGAGCTCAGTCTGGAATAGGTGGCGGCGGGCGTTATGACGGATTGATGGAGCAACTAGGTGGCCAATCACTTTCTGGTATTGGTTTTGGATTAGGTGTTGATCGAGCACTTCTGGCCGCAGAGGCGGAAGGAGTTATTGCCACGAGCGAGTTTGTCTCTGATCTTTTCATCATTCCTCTGGGAGAGCCTGCAAAGGTGCAAGCCCTGGTAATTGCAAGCAAGCTTCGCAGTCACGGCAAAACTGTTGAAATAGCATTCGGAGATCGCGCGCTCAAAGGTGCAATGAAGGGTGCGGATAAGGCTGGGGCGAAGCACGTCATCGTTCTGGGTGAGGCAGAGTTAGCAAGCGGAACTGTTGAATTTAAAGAGATGGAAACTGGACACACATCTTCAGTTAAGATTGACTCATTGCTCGAAGTACTCTAAAACAGAAAAGTTGGAATAATTAATGTTGCGCACACATGAAGCTGGATCACTTCGAAAATCTCATGCTGGCCAAACGGTAACTCTTGCTGGCTGGGTGTCTCGTCGACGTGATCATGGTGGGGTCGCATTTATCGATCTGCGCGATGCTTCCGGTTCTGTGCAAGTGGTTATCCGTGATGAAAAAGTTGCAGGATCTTTGCGAGCAGAATGGTGCTTGCTCATCACCGGAGAAGTTGTAGCCCGTCCAGATGGCAATCAGAATGCAAATATTGCTACGGGTGAAATCGAAGTTATGGGCGACACGGTTGTAGTTTTGTCAGAGTCTGCGCCTCTGCCTTTCCCCGTTGATAGCGGTGATGACACAGATATCAATGAAGAAGTTCGCTTGAGGTATCGATATTTGGATCTGCGTCGAGAGAAGCCAGCACATAACCTTCGCCTGCGCTCAAAGGTCACATCAACGATCAGACGGGTGATGGAAGAAGAAACTTTTCTGGAAATTGAAACACCATATTTGACTAGATCAACACCTGAAGGTGCGCGCGACTTCTTAGTTCCGGTTCGCTTACAGCCTGGTAGTTGGTATGCGTTGCCACAGTCACCACAACTTTTCAAGCAGCTGTTAATGGTTGCAGGTATGGAGAAGTATTACCAGATTGCGCGCTGCTTCCGAGATGAAGATTTCCGTGCTGATCGACAACCAGAGTTCACTCAATTAGATATTGAGATGTCATTTATTGATCAAGAAGATATTTTAGCTGTGGCGGAGAAAATAGTAGCTCGAATTTGGAAAGAGACTGTTAACTACGAAATTCCACTGCCTCTAAAGCGAATGACATATGCAGATGCAATGACTCGCTACGGCTCTGATAAGCCAGATCTGCGATTTGCTAATGAATTAGTTGACCTCACCTCATTTTTCTCAGAGACACCATTTAGAGTTTTCCAAGCACCTTATGTTGGCGCGGTTGTTATGCCTGGGGGAGCAGCGTCTGCTCGTCGCGAGTTAGATGCTTGGCAAGACTGGGCAAAAGCACGTGGTGCAAAAGGACTTGCATACATACTTGTGAACGAAGATGGCACTTTGGGTGGACCAGTTTCAAAGAATATTTCTGAAAAGGAAACAGTAGGAATCGTTCAAGCTGCTGGCGCAAAGGTTGGAGATGCAATTTTCTTTGCAGCAGGTGAACGCACCGCTTCGCTCAACTTGCTAGGAGCGGTTCGTTTAGAAGTCGGCAAGCGCTGTGGACTAATCCCTGAAGGCAAGTGGGAGTTTTTATGGGTCGTAGATGCTCCAATGTTTGAGCCAACAGATAATGGCGGATGGACCGCGGTTCACCATCCGTTTACTGGACCGAAACCAGAGTTTGCATCAACGTTTAAGTCAGATCCTGCATCAGCACTTGCTTATGCATATGACATTGTTTTGAATGGAACTGAATTAGGTGGAGGGTCTATCCGTATCCATGATCGCACTGTTCAGAAAGATGTTTTCTCGGTCATTGGGTTAAGTGATGAAGAGGCCAACAGTAAGTTTGGTTTCTTGTTGGAAGCTTTCAATTTCGGTCCACCTCCACATGGTGGAATTGCACTTGGTCTGGATCGTGTATGTGCGCTACTAACTGGCTCCGACTCGATTCGTGAAGTTATTGCTTTCCCAAAGACAGCCAGTGGTGGAGATCCTTTAACGGGTGCTCCCACTCCTATTACTCCCGCTCAACGTAAAGAGAGCGGAATCGATTGGGTTCCACAAGCAAAAGCCAGCGAAGATAAGTAAGGGTCAGGTAGGCTAAAGACATGGGTCCTGGAGGAATAGCAACAATCATCGCAGCATCATCGTTAGCGGTGATCTCCCTTGCTATCGCATATGTGGTGATTCGGGTTGGACGGTTAGTGGATGAGGCAAGCGCCTCGTTAAAGGTGCTCACAGAGGAGACCGCGCCACTGATCGATGAATTGAATACGACTGTGACTCTAGTCAATGGCCCTTTGCACAGCATCAACCGGGTAACAAAAAATATTGAAGAAATGTCTGACAAAGTAAATGAAGCAACATCATCTTTTGTAAATAAGAATGGATCTGCCGTAAAAGTGGCTGGGGCGATTTTGTCTGCTGCTCAAATGAGTAAGGGCCGCTCTAAGAAGAAGAAGGCGGAGTGATCCTAGCTAGTGGAATCCGCCGAGATCCGTTCGCGCTGGCTGCGCTTCTTTGAATCTGATACCCGACAGGGTTTAACTCATACCGTCGTACCATCGGCATCACTGATCGCTGATGATCCAAATCTTTTGTTGGTTAATGCAGGAATGGTTCCTTTTAAGCCATTTTTTTTGGGAGAAGTAACTCCACCATATAAGCGTGCTACATCAGTACAAAAATGTGTGCGCACACTAGACATTGATGAGGTTGGCAAAACAACTCGTCACGCATCCTTCTTTCAAATGTGTGGCAATTTCTCTTTCGGTGATTACTTTAAGGAAGGTGCAATAGCACTTGCCTGGGAGCTTTTAACTCGTCCGATTTCTGATGGGGGCTATGGATTCCCTGAGGAGAAGTTGTGGGTGACTGTTTATTTAGATGATGATGAAGCCGCTGACATTTGGCACACCAAAATCGGTGTTCCGAAGGAGCGCATTCAACGTCGAGACATGGCAGACAATTTCTGGTCCATGGGTGTTCCAGGTCCGTGCGGTCCGTGTTCT
>CANHFN010000005.1 GCA_947459935.1 Actinomycetota bacterium | reverse complement strand
GCCTCGATTGCGGCGGAGAACTTAGAAACAGCACCCCAAGGATTTCTTTCTTGACTACACGAGACGATTGTTCCGCACAAAAGAGTTACACCGTGAGCATTTCCAGAACCCTCCGCTAGCACGGTCCCAGAGATCAAATTCTTTGAAGTTGCCAATCCCAAGACGCGTCCCGTGGAATCAAATACAGGTCCACCAGAATTACCAGGGTTTATAGCCGCTGTCATCGTGAAGGTTCCTGAATTGTTGTCAATCGAAGAGACAATTCCTGTCGTTAAAATTCCAGTTTGTCCCAAGGGGGAGCCAATTACACCCACCCACCAACCCTGTTTTGGGGATGATCCAATCCATTCAAGCCCAGGAATAATGGTTTTGGTGACGATTCCAGCCACATCACTACTTTCATTCCACGAAATGATTGTTCCATCTACCGTTGAGCCATTGTTTAGAAGCAGGGAAACTCTCTTTAATCTCAAGCAATCTTCAATCACATGATGGTTTGTAATGACGTAACTCTTAAATCCCTCAGCATTAAGTTTTGAACTCAAATTAACTTTTGCACTCCAACCAGAACCCGATCCCGTGCCGCACTTAACGGTCACTACAGATGGCTTTAGGGTTGCTGAAAGCAAGGTTAAATCCACTGGAGCCTGCGAGAAATTAAGGGCTTCTGTACTCTCATTAGCAACATTTGAAGGCAGCTCGTATGTCGGACTATCTGTAGATGTACCACCCGAGGAAGTTGTTCCACCAGGAAGCGTTACACGAAAAGGAGTTTCTGGAGCATAATCAAAACTCGAACCATCATCCTCGATGAAGTCTGAGTAACCCTGCATTGAAAACACACTTGGCAACCCTATGCATTTCCTTGAAACTTCAAAACCTATCCAATTTTTTCTTTCATCAATATTAGCAAATATCGCAACATCACACTTTGGGTAAGACTTATCAGAAACGCGATATACATATCCATCGACTGGGGTGCGATCTGTCAATAATGCGACATCAGATAAATACAACTCTAAGTCAATTTTACTATCCAGATTGTAATCTAAAAGTACAGCAGCAAAAGAGGATCCATCATTATATTGATTTATCCTTGGGACATTTTTAAAATTAAGATAGAAATAGATTGAATCCACTTCATTATCAAAAATTGTTGCAGAAACATATGTGAGATCGTATTGCGAATTCAGATCAGGACGATTGAAACTGTCATTAGGAGAAGATGTACTCCATGTTACTGCTGCTGATGCCGGATAGGTTATTGGGAAAATCATTGCAATTACCAACATCAAGATAAGCGAAATTTTCCTCATGCCAAATTGTAAATTGAGGAAGGCGAACAGACAAGGCTAAAGGCCCTAGTCTTGAAATTGCCTACACAGCTCACCTTCTCCTTTTTCCAAAGTACTTAGGATCAGGAAACTTGGCTTTTTAGGTGTTTACGTTTCATTGTGAATGGTCATTTGGATACAAAAAATGGTTGAATTTGTGCGCCTTGCTTAGACACAGATTTCTGACTCATCCTTTTCACAGACTAGTTCACCTCTGAGCGTATATTTGCTGCATGAGTAAATCGAAATCAAACGTCTGGAATACAGCGCCGGTACCGTGTAACCAATGTGGTCGGTTTTATCGCGCAGATCTCATCAGTAAGTGCCCTGGGTGCGCTTCTGTGAGCCAAGTAAAAGCTGCTGAGAAACCACCTGTCGGCGAGATGCCAAGAGCAAATTCAAGCGCCGAAACGACTTTAGAAGATCTCGTCCGAGCACAAAATCGAACAACTCATGCAGTGCGTGCATTTGTAAGATTTCTTTTCATTCAATTAACGGGAGTCACACTTGCCGTTTTCCTGTGGACCATAAGCCTTGAATTTGTCAATGAGCAGGATTGTTTTCAGTACGGTGACAACTGCACAGGAAACCCTTTCCTACAATTTTTAGCAGGAGCAGTCTGGATTGGATCAGTTATTCTGAGTAGCCGAGCCGGATGGGAAGAATTGAACAAGTCCAATGTTGATTAGTCGGTTTGCTTAACAACAATTTTACTTTTGAGTGGTTAGCAGAATTCCAATACAGCCACCAGCAAATCCGCACCAAACAAAACTCTTAACGTCCCCAAGCCAAACAGCTTCTGTTCCAAAGAGCGCTGCGCCAATTGCCCAACCTAATGCCAAGCAACCCAGTCTTATTCCAACCATTTGACTACCACTCATGATTTCTCCGATCGCTGATTAATTGACTGCATTTTTTCGAATTCAAGAAAGACGCTACTAGCTATCCATTCTTTAGATAACGATTAGTACCACCACATTCAGGGCAGGCAGATCGATCGGCTCGATATCCGGTATCGCAATCTGAGCAATACATTAAGGAAGATGTAACTTTTTTTGGAGGAATTACAGGAACGACAGGGGTGCCTTGATTCATTTTTCTAATTTCAGTGAGAATCTGTCGCATTTGGTATGTGTGGATTATTGATCCAATCCAGATACCAAATACCAAGAGAAAGATTAGTGAAATGTAATCTCCGACTGTTTCCATGGTAACCGCTTTCTTGTTTTAGGGACGAAGTCCGCCGCAAACGTTCTCGATCTGATCTGGTGTATAAATAGCTTTGCTCTCATAGCGCTGAACACAGTCGTAATACTGATTCATTTTGTACTCATCAGAATCTTCTTCGGAAGAGCTGCTAGAGCAGCCTGAGAGAGCAAATGTTGAGAACAGGGCGGCAATGAGCGCAATCTTCGTAAACTTCATGCTGTAAATATATACATAGAAGTTTGCCTTTACTTTGATTGCCTCAGCAAAAACACGGTCATTAACTGCAGGTAGCGCTTATGGCATCTCCGTTAGCGTTGCCCTGGGCGGCCATGAATTTAACTAAGTCAGCAGTTTGTTCGCGTGTTGCATTAACTTCAACATAGAACTGACCTGCCTTGGAGGATGGCTTAATCTCGAATTTATCTTTGAGCTCTTTAGTTATCTTGCCTTTAACCAAAATCTTCATCTTCACCCGATCACCTTCGCCGACAGCCCCGGCGAATTCAATGAGGTCTAAGCCTTGGTCAGCAATGGTCCCAGCTTTATTGATCTTGAGTAGTGCGTTAAGAATCTTGGCTCGTTTGGCTGGATTCATCTTTGCCAATGCCCCATCCCCAATTACATCGGCAAACACCCCATTAACGGCAGTTGAAAGTAGAGAAACGGATTTCAAGAATCCAACGCTTGTATCTCTGACTGTTAAGAGCGTGAATAAAGTAGATGAACAGAGCAAGGACATCTTGTAGTCAAGGCTTATATCTGCACTTCTGTAATAGGCAATTTTGTTCGTATTGGCATCATAGATATAGAGCAAGGCCATGTATTTACTATTCCCACGAATTTTACCGACTGAGGAAGTAAAGTTCAGCACGTTAGTACCATTTTTGGTTGTCACATGTATATCTTTTTGACTGACTGTAAAGGTCTGGAGCTTGGCATCCGGATCTTCTGCAATTTCCATTATGTCAATCTTGGTTCGATATTTGGTAGGTAATTTTCCAGAAAAAATGTATTGCCCGCCAAGAGCAGAAGTTGAATCTCTCGACATGAAGCCAAATGCATTTTTCCAGCCAGTTCCAAATACATCCTCTGTAACTTTCTTGTCATCGACAAAGTACATGTAACGATATTTGGTGGTCAAAGCCTGGCTCACTTGTGTTGCTGTCTTCTTCTTGGGAGAGTATTTTGGAACAATCTTGACCGGCGTGGTGGTTGTAGTTGAACCCGGCGTGCTTTCTTCTGTTGCAACTTGAGCGTCTTCAATCACAAGATTTATTTCAGATTCTGGTTGATCCAAGCCAAGAGTGACTAGAAATGTATAAATTCCACCTTTATCTAGAGCAAAAACTAAGGGCAGTTCATTGGTAGAAAAATCGATCGAATAAATCTCTCCTCCTGGATCTGCGACAACCACAGCAACACCGCCGACTTCATCACCATCGGTAAAGAAGGACACTTGATAATTACCAGCTCGTGGAGCTTGGAAATCAATGGCTGAATAACTCTCATCATTCACGGTGAAGGTGGTGTCCACGTAAGTGGTAGCTGCCTGCGCTCCAGGTGCAATCAAAATCTGTGCACAAAAAACGGCAATCAAACTAAGAAAGATAACTTGTTTCTTGGAGTACTGATTGATGTGGAAAAACGAAAGAGGTAACATGGGTTCAGTCATCAAATCTGAGGAACAAAGAGATAGGTGGCGACATTAGCCAACTCAAATGAGGTCACATATTTGCTCCATGAAACCAGTTGAGAGCCAGTAGTAAAACTCCACACATCGCCGGTTCTATACCAATCCGGACCTATTCCAGACCATCCTCCAATTGGCTCTCCTTGCAGATTTAGAAAGACAATAACGACCGGGAGCTTTGCAGCCGGACCCCTCAGAGTAAAATTCCCATCTGCTTTGATTGCAGTAAATGCCCCCTGCTTAACGGGACCACCTTCAATTGAACATGGTTCGCTTATGCCGCACATCTGAGTATTTAACTCACCAGGTCTGATGTTGAGTACGATTGGGCTTTGATATGTCTTCGTTGAGGGAACCATCCACGTTGGATTAATCAATTTTACCGTCGCGGTTGTGACACCCGTGATTCCAGCATCAGACAATGTATTACTTGATGCAGCATATGAAACTTTGCCAGGTTTGATCTCGCGGGCAACTGTAACAATTGTTTGCAGCAAAATACTTCCAGTCTTGTTGAAAAAAGTAATCTGTGCCCTCACTTGGGATGCAGATTTGGTTTTGCTCTTATTAGTTACTGCAAAGGCCCATGAAGTAAAATATTTTGGCTCTGTACGGGGATCGGTACAAGAATATGCACTCTTGTCACCCGAAAAATACCTATATGGATCGCAATAGCTCTCATCAGAAAACCCGACTTTCCCGACCTCTAACTTATCTGCGGCAGTTGCCTTTACAGGTGTTCCTGGTTTTGCAGCAGCTGCTTGTGACGGGGCCGTACCTGCAAACATTGCCAGCACGATCAGTGCGGTAGTAGCCAGACGAGTTTTACTGTTATTCACAATGGAGCCCCTTTTTGATAAGCCAATGGTCATAACTTAAAGACCGCAAAAAGGTTCCATTTTTATGCAGTTGGATTACCGTGAATTAAGAGCTGATGCCCCGAGTGGGGGTTGCCCGCGCTGGCAGGGTCTGGAGCTAGCCATTACTTACATAGGGAGTAATCAATATCGGGATATCGGACAGTGTCGTCGACGCTAGTGTAGAGGGCGTTAAGAGTGAGCGGACTTCGAACCCATATGCCACTTTTATTATTTTTGCCACGAAGTGACCTAAACCAAGTCCAACTTCTATCTGAGGCAGATCTGATTTTGTAGTAGTTATATATATCCGGACGAATCACCTTAGGTTCTGGATAGGAAAACCAGAATTTGCCATTTTCTAGCTTCATTTGGAATCCGCGGAATCCGCCTCCGTCATTAAGTGAGTAATTGTCGCCTCCCAAGAAATTTACTTCGTACCTATAAAGGTATTCATCACCTATAACCACGCAAGTTATATTGGTGAAAGTCACTGTCGGTTTAATGTAATCCGGCCAGCCATCTCCATCATTATCATTTTTAACTACCGTCTCTGGCTCTATCACTTCTTCACTCGGACTACTCGTTGGCTTAACTGACTTTTTAGGTGTTGGAGAAGCTGTCTTTGTGGCTATTGCAGAAGGTTTCACAATTGGTGTGACTGTTGGTGAGCCAGAAGGCTTGACAGTTGGTGAAGCTGATGGTGAAGGCGTATCCGTCGACATTGGAGATGACTCCGCCGGATTAGAAGGCTGCGTTGGATTTACAACATTAGGAGAAGGCAATGATGTGGGTATTTGAATAGATATAGAATTACTTTGATTTGATGTGCAGCGTGAGAGTAAAAATAGAATGAGGACCATTAACAAGATAGCGAATAGGAGAGTCTTTTTACGTAGAGAGCTCACTTCTTCACCTTGTAACCCGCAGGACACTTTGGTTTCACAGCAGTTACCTTCTTAGTCAACTTGCCTTTGACGCAGATGATGGTGGTTTTCTTTGTGACAGCTGCTTTGGCATCCGGCTGAGTAGAAGTTTGTTTCTCAACATTAAAATCAATCGTCCCGTAATTATAGAGAGTAAGTAATTTTCCTTGAGCTTTTGAGTAGAAAAATAGTTTAGCTGAACAAGTTCCACTCTTGTTAAAAATTCCCTCCCTACCAGCCCACCACTTCGATCGTATTTCTGTCGAATGAGATTGAGAGAAGCAAGAGTCTGGAAAATAAAATAGAGTACTTTGCGCCAAAGGTTCAGGAATTAAATTTGATATCTCGAACCTATTTGAAAAGAAAGACTTTCCAACGACCAACTTTTCACCATCAAGCGACTCACTTAACTTAATGTTCAAATTCTTTGGAATTAAATTCTTAAAATAAGTTTCATCAGAAAAATTCCGGGAAGTTGCCTTGAGAAATACATCATAATCTTTCTCGTACATTAAGAAATCGGCTTCAAGATATTTTCTTAATGGATTAATTACAACAGTTCGAGTGTCACAATTTCTTCCACTATATACAAATGTTGCTCGAATCTGATCCCCATCATTTGCACCAAACCAGAATGGAAATCTGAATATGGGCTGAATGAAATCTTGCAGGATTGATTCTGGCTTGCTGACGCCACCAGTAGATTGATTCATCTCGTCATATCTAGACCATTTGCCTGGAGCAGACTCCCACTCATAGAAACTCAATCCACCAGAATAGTCTTTAGAATTTGATTGAATAAAACTTACTACTGCCAATGGCGCTCCCGATCCCCAAGCACTATCAGGATAACTGGAAAGGCAAACTTCGGATGCTGGAACAGAAATAGAAAAAATAGAAGAGAAAAAGAATATCAAGCATCCAACAATAGAAACTCTTTTCATCATCAAAGAATAAACGCTTTAGTCAAGATTTCTAAGTAAGTAGTACAGACCTATCCAGTCATAAATCAACAAATGGTGGGTCTACCTAGATCCGATATCCCAATCGCATAGGCAGATGGAGCGAGAGCTACGCTCGAGTGCAGATGAGTTGGCTGAGAAGGAATTGAACAACAACTCATCGCCTTGAAATCCTCGGGCAATGTGTATGAATTGTGTATGAATTGAAAAAGCGGTGATTGCAATTGCTCACAGCTCGTTGGATAATTCACGCACGAAGATAACTGAACAGACTGCAATTGTGCCCCGAGTGGGGGTCGAACCCACACTGGGAGGATTTTAAGTCCTCTGCCTCTGCCATTGGGCTATCGGGGCATTTCTAACTATTGAACAACGGAGGCAAATCTACCGCCCTTTTTGAGTACAGATTCCAGCATGGGCCGGGTCAGCTTTCCTGTAAAGGTGTTTTGCTGGCTTGGGTGATAACTGGCTAATAACAAGTATTCACGGCCCTCATGGCTGTATTTCAATTTTGCCCCATGGGCGAACTTCACTTTCTTAACGGGATGACCCATTTGCTTTAAGGTCTTGAAGATCCCATCCCATGCAAATGAACCCAGGCCAACTATGGCCTTAGTTGTTGAGATCGATAGTTCTAAATCTCGCAGAAAATATGGCGCACACATATCACGTTCTTCATTAAGTGGTTTGTTTCCAGGAGGTGCGCATCTAACGACGCAAATAATTCTGGTGTCCTTTAGCTTTTGTCCATCATCTATTGATGTGCTTGTTGGGATCTTTGCTATTCCAATTTTATGAAGTGCGCCATAGAGCCAATCTCCGGATGAATCACCAGTGAAGATTCGACCAGTTCTGTTAGCACCATGTGCTCCAGGTGCTAATCCAACAATTAACAATTTTGGTTTAGCTGATCCAAATCCTGGTATTGCTTTACCCCAATATTCCTGATCTTCATAAGATTTTCTCTTCACAACCGCCACTTCTTCTCGCCATTGCACGAGACGTGGGCATTTGCGACAACCAACAATTTCTTGATCGAGCAGTGGTAAAGATTTAGCCTTTGACAAGCGATCTAGCCATTCCATCCAAAATATCTGATTCAGAAGCAACAAACTCTGTTGCACCTGTTGCCTTCATAATCTCTGAGAGAACAAGTGCACCTGCTGCAATCACATCAACTCGACCAGGGTGCATATAGCCAAGTGCTAAACGTTGTTCACGATTACTTGTTAAAAACATGGCCGATGCTTCGTGAACTTGTGTGGCAGAAATTCGTGCCAAGTGGATTGCATATCGATCATATTCACTCAAGTTCAGAGCTGCTGCTGCAACTGTTGTTGCTGTGCCCGCCACCGCCACTAGGGTTTTCGCTTGCGTAATAGGCACTTCGGCTGCTGCTTGAGCGATGGTTGCCTGTATATCTGTTCGAGCTAATTCAACTTGTGCTGCTGTTGCAGGGTCATTTGCAAAATGACGCTCTGACATTCGCACACAACCAATATTGACACTTCGGGCTGCTTCTACACTGCTTGTGCCAAATACGAATTCGGTAGATCCCCCGCCAATATCTATTACTAAAAATGGTCCATTAGAGGGATCTAAATCTTGGATTGCCCCAGCAAAGGACAGGGCTGCTTCTTCATCTCCACTGATCACTTCAGGTTCGATGCCTAAGCGTTCCCTCACGCCATCCACAAAAAGATGTCGATTGGTGGCATCTCTTGTAGCACTGGTGGCACAAAATCTAATCTTTTCAACCCCACGCTTTGCAATCTCGGCAGCGAACTTATCGACCGCAGAGAGAGTGCGGGCAATTGCATCTGGATGAAACTGACCTGTTTGATCAACACCTTGACCTAGTCGAACAATCTCCATATCCCGCACAACTTCACGGAATGAACTTCCTTCTATATCTGCAATCAGAAGGCGAATTGAATTTGTTCCACAATCAATTGCTGCTACTCGCATGGATTGTTCTTCCACCATTCTGGCAACTTAGCTAATGCCTCATCACCTAATGGATTCACATCCGGTCCTGCTGCAAGAGAATGTGCGACTAGTGAATGTAAGCACTTCACTCGATTAGGCATTCCGCCAGCAGAAACATTGTCTACTTCAGGAACTTCTATGCCGAGTGCCGAACGCGATGCAATGTAGTCATCATGTGCTGCGTGATAGGCACCTGCTAATTCAGGATCTGTTTCAAGTCGCTCGTTCATCTCACCCATTAGGCCAGTGGTTTCAAGTGTTGAAATGACCGCTGTTAGGCGAGGGCAGGTTGCATAGTAGAAAGTTGGAAAAGGTGTGCCATCTTCTAAACGTGGTGGGGTTTCAACAACTGCTGGCTTGCCACAAGGGCAGCGATAGGCAATTGCGTGAACATCTCTTGGCGTGCGACCTAGTTGGGTTTGGATGCAATCAAGATCTGATTGGGTTGCTTCGCGCATTAATTTCCAGTTTCACTAATTGAGGCAATCAATCTTGAATACCAAGGTTGTCCATCGACAAGTGATGTGGCAATTTTTGTTGTGCTCTTCTGCGTTCCATCAGAGTTGGTATCAGTCACAATGTATTGACGCTCTCCTGGCAAAACAAAGTGCAGGCGTTCGCGTGCCTGAGATTTAATGTAATCAGGATCTTGCCAAAGAAGTAATTCTTCTCTGGCTTTCTGCAGAGCAGAATTGTCTGCAGAAAGCTGAGACTTTAAGGCACTGATCTGTGCTCGTTGCGTGAAGTAGTGCTTCACTGGTGGGGCAATCGCTAAAGCAAGAATGAAGAGAATTACTGATAACGCTAAAAAGCGATTAGAGGTACGACGACGACCAAATCGAAGCTGTCGGCGTGCCATAACTAATGCTTATCCCTTAAAGCGTGGGAATGCGTTACGACCTGCGTAACGTCCACCCTCAGCTAGTTCTTCTTCAATGCGAAGAAGTTGGTTGTACTTTGCAACGCGTTCAGTACGTGCTGGTGCACCTGTCTTGATCTGTCCACAATTAAGTGCAACAGCTAAGTCAGCAATGGTTGTGTCTTCAGTTTCACCAGATCGGTGGCTCATCATGCTGCGGTAATCAGCACGATGTGCCATATCAACGGCATCAATTGTCTCTGTGAGAGTTCCGATCTGATTGACCTTGACCAAAAGTGCATTTGCTGTGTTTCCAGCAATTCCCTTTGCAAGACGCTCAGGGTTAGTAACAAATAGGTCATCTCCAACAATCTGAATACGTGAACCTAGGACCTTAGTCATCTCTGTCCAACCAGCCCAGTCTTCTTCATTGAGCGGATCTTCAATTGAAACGATTGGGTATGCATCTACCAAAGAGGTGTAATAAGCGATCATTTCATCAGAAGACTTCAGCGCGCCTTCAAACTTGTACTTACCGTTCTCGTGGAACTCAGTTGCTGCCACATCCATTGCAAGTGCGATTTCAGAACCAGGCTTAAATCCTGCAGCTTCGATGGCTTCTAGAATTAAATCCAGTGCCGCGCGGTTGCTATCTAGGTTTGGAGCAAAGCCGCCTTCATCGCCAACTGATGTTGCCAGTCCACGCTTTTTTAGGACCGCCTTGAGTGCGTGATAAATCTCTGCGCCCCAGCGAACCGATTCGCGGAATGTCGGTGCACCAATTGGCGCGATCATAAACTCTTGAATATCAACGTTGGTATCTGCATGTGCTCCACCGTTAAGAATGTTCATCATTGGCACTGGAAGAACATGTGCGTTTGGTCCACCTAGGTAGCGAAACAGTGAAAGATCTGAAGATTCAGCAGATGCCTTAGCAACGGCTAATGAAGCGCCCAGAATTGCATTTGCACCTAGTCGTGACTTGTTCTTTGTTCCATCAAGTTCAATCATCGCTGAGTCAATAAGACGCTGATCCTGTGAATCAAAACCAATTATTTCTGGTGCAATCTCATCATTAACAAAAGCAACCGCTTTTTCAACGCCTTTACCTAGGTAACGCTTGCCACCATCACGAAGTTCAGCAGCTTCAAATGCGCCAGTTGATGCACCACTTGGAACGGCAGCGCGTGCCTGTGTTCCATCTTCTAACTGAATTTCAACCTCAACCGTTGGATTTCCACGGGAGTCTAAAATTTCACGGGCACCTAATGCTTCGATGATTGCCATTGCGTTTCTCCTTGGGTTCTAAAACTTTGGCCGACCTCAACGCTGAAATGGCTCGGTACTTAACAAAGCCAATCCTACCGTGAGTTACGCGGGAGCTATCTGTTCGGCAATACGCATGGCTTCCTTGCGCAGGGCAGCCTCGGCATCGATCCCATTGGCATGTGCCCAGGCAATTACAGCAAGCAGGGCCTGGCCAACAGAGCCTTCATCTGCAGCCCCATCAATTGAAATGCTCTCTGGGGTTGATACAGCAACATTGTATTTTTCTGCTCGATACAACAACTTTTCAACCAAAGGTAGTGCGGGTTGGGACATTGCAACACCATCTAGTGGCGATGTGCGGCCCTTCTCCTTTTTCTTAATCTCTTCCCAATTCTCTAACACCTCTTGTGAACCTCGAACTTCGACTCCGGCGAAAACATGTGGGTGCCTGCGAATCAACTTGTCAGCAATGCCTTGGGCAACATCTTCAATGGAAAAAGGATCTGTTGGATGTTCTTCAGCCATGCGAGCATGAAAATAGACCTGAAGCAGAACATCACCGAGTTCTTCTCGCATATCAACACGATTACCAGACTGGGTTGCATCAACAAATTCGTAGGACTCTTCCAACAAATACTTGAGAAGTGACTCGTGAGTTTGTTCTGCATCCCACGGACAACCACCTGGAGAACGCAAAGTATTCATTACTTCAACTAAGCGCTGAAGCTGTGAGCCTTGCATAGTGGCTACTAGTTACCTGATGGGGTTACAGCAGATGATGCTGGATCAACTGCAACAATATTTGCATTCTCTGCATCCCACTTGCCATAACGTGGATTGACAGTCACACCAAGAGCTTTTGCCTTAGCAACAATGCGCTTTTGAATTTCTCCCCCGACTGCATCTTCTGTAATGCCGCTTGCCAGAAAAAACTGACTAATTTTGTCAGAGAATGAAATTGCTTCAATATATGTATCAAGGTCATTAGGAGCGATTCCTGCATTTACCAATGCTGAAGGCATTTGTTCTTCGCCGCCAACTTGATTAACAATGCTTGCACGGCGGGTATCAATCTCTGCCTTAGTTACTTCAATCTTCAAGTCTGCACCAACTGCTCGCAAGAGCGCGCTGAGCAAGTGGAAACGAAGTTGACCACGATTGAGTTCTTCGCCCGTTTCTAACTGCATCTGTGTTGTGTCAACCTTGGCTCGCTCAGCAAGAATTGCTTCAACACTTGCCTGCACTGTTGCTTGAGTGATCTTTGTATCCCCAAGTGTTGCTGCTGCTCCAACTTGTGAGCATCCAGTCAATAGGAGCGCTGCTGCTGCAATCATTGCAAGAATCTTCTTCACGGTGAGCTCACTTTCGGTACTTCGCTTAGTTGGTTAAGGACCTCAACGACCCAGGCCAGGAGAGAAGTATCCACTACAACAGGGGCGTTCTGGGACGGATTCCACAGGGCAACCTTCGGCAACGCCACTAAAACTGTGCTTGTTGCGCCTTTATATAGTGAGCCCGGATACAAACGTGTCAGACGTAACTGTCGAGATTCCGGCAAAACCAGTGGCGCTAAACGAAGGAACTTGCCTTGCATAACAACTTCAGTCAATTTCCCAGCTTTTGCTTGCGCCCGCAAAGCAGCAACTCCCAGTAGTGCTTTTGCTTCCTCCGGTAACTCACCAAATCTATCTACCAACTCTGCTTCAATTGATGAAACATCCGTTGGTGATTTCACATCTGCAAGACGTCGATAGAGATCAAGGCGCAATCTCTCCCCCGGGACGTAATCTGAGGATAAATGTGCGTTGATAGGAAGTTCAACCTTGCACTCTGAAATCTTTTCTTCGGTTTCGATAATTCCAGATTTATATTCTTGCACCGCTTCGCCCACCATGCGCATGTATAGATCAAAACCAACATCGGCAATATGGCCTGATTGCTCACCGCCTAAAAGATTTCCAGCACCACGAATTTCCAGGTCCTTTAACGCAACTCGCATTCCAGAGCCAAGATCTGTATTTGTCGCAATAGTTGTTAAGCGCTCATGAGCTAACTCAGAAAGCGGTTCATCTGCTGAATATAAGAAGTAGGCATATGCACGCTCCCGGCCGCGACCAACACGACCACGGATCTGGTGAAGTTGAGAAAGTCCGAAACGATCTGCGCGTTCAACAATTAAAGTGTTTGCATTTTGAATATCTAGTCCACTTTCAACAATTGTGGTGCAGACCAAAACATCAAAGTCACGGTTCCAGAAAGCAAGGATTACATCCTCTAATTCGCCTTCAGACATTTGACCATGAGCCACACGAATACGTGCTTCTGGAACAAGCTCCTTTAAATGCAATGCTTTGCGGTCAATGCTCTCAACACGGTTGTGAAGGTAGAAGATCTGGCCATCACGCAGTAACTCTCGATGTATTGCTGCTGCAATTTGTGCATCCTCAGCAGGTCCCACATAAGTAAGGATTGGGTGGCGCTCTTCTGGTGGTGTTGTAATAGTGGACATTTCACGAATGCCAGTAACAGCCATTTCTAGTGTGCGCGGAATAGGTGTAGCAGACATGGCTAGGACGTCGACTGTTGTGCGCAATTTCTTCAGAGCTTCTTTTTGCTCAACACCAAAGCGTTGTTCTTCGTCAACAATTACTAGTCCAAGATCCTTAAACTGGACATCATTTGAAAGAATCCGATGAGTACCAATCACAACATCAACGGCACCTGCTGCTAAGTTACTAAGAATCTCCTTGCTCTCTTTAGCAGTATTGAATCGCGACATTCCAGCAACCTTTAAAGGAAAGCCTGCATACCTTTCTTCAAAAGTCTTGGAGTGCTGCTGCACTAATAGTGTCGTTGGTACAAGAACTGCCACTTGCTTTCCATCTTGGACAGCTTTAAATGCTGCGCGAATAGCTATCTCTGTCTTGCCATACCCAACATCACCACAAATAATTCGATCCATCGGATATGGGCGTTCCATATCCTCTTTAACATCATTAATTGTTGAAAACTGATCAGGTGTTTCTATATATGAAAAGGAATCCTCAAGTTCTCTCTGCCATGGCGTATCGGCAGAGAATGCAAAGCCAGGTGAACTAGTGCGTGCTGCATATAACCTGATTAACTCTCCGGCAATCTGGCGAACAGCTTTGCGTGCACGCCCCTTTGCCTTTTGCCACTCCCCGCTACCAATCCTGTGCACAGTTGGGGCTTCGCCTCCGACGTATTTCGACACTTGTTCAAGTGCATCAGTTGGAACAAAAACTCTATCTCCGGGTTGTCCACGTTTTGCAGGTGCGTATTCAATGATTAAGTATTCACGAGTAACCCCAGCTACTGTGCGCTGAAGTAATTCAACATAGCGCCCAATTCCGTGTTGTTCATGGACTACATAATCACCACTTTTGAGCTCTAAGGGATCAATGGCCTGCTTGCGCTTTGAGGGCATTCGTTCGCCATCTTTAACAGATCCTTTACTGCCAGTTAGATCTCTTTCTGTCATGAAGAAAACTTGATCTTCAGCACTTTCAAAGCCGTGGGTGATTACTGAAGTCGTTAAATAGATAGTGCCCTTTGTTGGGGTTGCAACAAGTTTTTCAACAATGTGAACAGGTAGATCTGCGCTACGAAATATTCCTGCATATCTCTCGAGCATTCCGTGTCCATGGGTTGCAAAAACAACTGTGCGGTGTTGCTCAAGAACTGTGCGTAGGACATCAACGGTACGTTCAATATCCCCACGCATGGGATCTATAGGGGCATACTCCAAAAAGAGAACATCATCTTCTAGGTCACTTCCGAATGGGCTAAATTCTGCACTTGTTATTGACCTGGAAACAATCTCATCTTTGAGTTCTTCCCAGGAAACATATGTTCCAGCTCCATCATGCAAAGGAGCTATCCCACCTAATGCAGCATTAGACCAAGATGCGTTGAGAAACTCTTCGTTGGTTGCCAACAAATCTGCTGCCCGTGAACGAATCCGTTGCTCATCTATGAAAAGTATCTGGGTGTCCTTCGGCATTCTAGAAAGTAAGGTTTCAGTTTCACCGATCAATAATGGAATCAAAGATTCCATGCCCTCAAAAGCAATACCTTCACTGATCTTTTCTAGCATTTCTGCCGCGGCTGGATACTCGTCCTTAACCTCAATCGCACGGTGCTTCACTTCAGGTGTCAGAAGCATTTCACGGCATGGGTAGATCTCAACACTGCCAATAACTGGTGCAAATGTGCGCTGATCTGAGACTTCAAAGTAACTTAACTCTTCTATTTCATCACCAAAGAAATCAATGCGGATTGGGTGATGACTCAAAGGTAGAAAGAGATCAACAATGCCACCGCGGACAGCAAACTCACCGCGACGTTCCACTAAATCTGTTCGTGTGTAACAAAGAGATGAAAGATGTCTGACAAGTAAATCAAGTGACTGTTCTTGGCCGATCTCTAACTTCATAAGTGGCGTTGAACCTAAGTTGCTGATTATCCGATGGATTGCTCCACGAACTGGTGTAACAACAATCGGATTACTTGAATGTTTGTTCTGCAATGCATAAAGAGTTTGAATTCTCTTTGCAACAGTGTCACTTCGGGGACTCAAACGTTCATGAGGCAAAGTTTCCCAGGCTGGGAACTCCAAGACATTGTCATATAACTCGCGCAATTCATTAACAAGATCTTCACTACTTCGACTAGAGCTTGTGACAACTAATAGTGGATGGGCAGCTGCGCGGGCGGCAAGTAAAAATGGATACATCGATTGCGGTGCCACAATGTGAGATGCATCAGGTGCTGATGGCAGGACAGGAATTAGTCCGCGCATACGTGCCTCCAATGCCTTAAGGCCCCATTTCCTTTTGGAGGGGGGTCCAAATGGAGGGGCTTGATGGGCCAAGTGTAATTTGTTTTGAGCAGACCTTCTTACCTGAGAGGATTGCCCAATGAGCCAGAACCCAGTCGCTGCAGATGAAGCAGGTTTGCGCAGCGATGTTCGCCGCCTCGGTGATTTATTGGGTCAAACACTTGTGCGCCAAGAAGGTCCAGAACTCTTAGCGTTAGTAGAAGAGGTACGTAAGTCGGTGCGCGAGGGAAATGGCGCAGAAATTCTTGCCAATCTTTCGGTGGAAGACTCTGTTCAATTGGTGCGGGCATTTAGTACTTATTTTCACTTAGCAAATGTTGCAGAACAAGTTCACCGCGCCCGTGTACTAGCAGATGCGCGGGCAACAGGCGGCTCTTGGCTAGCGCGCGCAGTAGATCGCATAGAGGCAGCATTGGTTGCCCAAACACCTGGCCATGAGTTAAGTAAAGAAGAAATTGAGCAATGGGTAAGTGCCATGTCGGTGCGTCCTGTGTTTACTGCCCACCCAACTGAAGCAGCACGACGCTCCGTGTTAAATAAATTGGGAACCATTGCAGAATTGCTAGATGATCCCCGGAATCCATCGCAGCAAGATCGTTTGGCAGAAACAATTGATTTGTTGTGGCAGACAGATGAACTTCGCTTGGGTCGTCCAGAGCCATTAGATGAAGCACTCAATGCTTTGTATTACCTAGATGATCTGTTCACACAAACCGTTCCCGAAGTTCTCAATGATTTTGCAAAAGAAATGAAGCGCATCGATGTTGAGGTGCCATTAACGGCTCGCCCACTTTCCTTTGGTAACTGGATCGGTGGAGACCGTGATGGCAACCCAAACATCACAGCAGAAGTCACAACCGATGCCATGTCGCTACAAGTTGGTCACGCTATTCGTGTGACTATCGCCGCCATGAATGAACTTCGCCAGATGCTCTCTGTCTCAACAAAGATCGTTGGGGCAACACCAGATCTATCGGCATCAGTTGAAAAAGACTTGGCTAATATTCCTGAGTTTGAACCTCGCTTTTTACGTCTTAACGCAGAAGAGCCATATCGCCTGAAGGCAACTGCAATTGTGCACCGCTTGGCATTTACACGAGATCGTCATGCAAAAGCTGGGGCACATGTGCCAAACCGCGATTATGCAAACACAGCCGAACTTCTAGCTGATCTGGTGTTAATGCGTGACTCACTGCTGGCACATCGCGGCGAATTGATTGCTACTGGCTTACTTGAGCGCACAATCCGCACGGTGGCTGCATTTGGAATTACACATGCAACTATGGATATTCGTGAACATTCAGATGCTCACCACAATGTCTTGAAGCAGATAACTGGAGTCGATAGATATCTAGAAAAGTCCCATGACGAAAAGTTCGAAATCCTCACGAAAGTACTTGCCAACGGAACAATCTTTAATACATCCCAATTGGATGCTGCAGGTAAGAAAACATTAGACACATTCATAGCAATCAATGATTTGATTGCTCGCTTTGGGCCAGAGGCAATTGAAACCTATATTGTTTCTATGACAAAAGGTGCTGATGATTTGATTGCAGCAGTTGTCATTGCCCAGCAGGCAGGCCTTGTTTCACTGAAGGACAAGAAAGCAACCATCGGATTTGCGCCACTGCTAGAAACTGTTGCTGAACTTCGCTCAGCTGGTGAAATTCTTGAAAAGCTATTAAGTAATCCTGCATACCGAGCAGTCGTTTCTTTGCGCGGAGATGTGCAAGAAGTAATGCTGGGTTATTCAGATTCAAATAAAGATGCTGGCATCGCAACAAGTCAGTGGGAAATCCACCGTGCACAGCGTTCTTTGCGCGATGTTGCAATGAAGCACGGGGTTAAGTTGTGCTTGTTCCATGGACGTGGTGGTTCAGTTGGTCGCGGTGGCGGTCCAACATATGATGCTTTAATAGCATTGCCGTGGGGATCTGTTGATGGTCAGATAAAAATGACAGAACAAGGTGAAGTTATTAGCGACAAGTACGCACTTCCATCACTTGCTCGTGAAAACGTAGAGTTAACTCTGGCCGCTTCATTAGAAGCAACCGTCCTCAATCGTGGTCCCCGCCAAACCCCTGCAGAACTAAAGGCCTGGGGCGATTGCATGCAACTAGTCAGTGATGAATCTTTCAAGCAGTACCGATCTCTGATTAATCAACCAGATCTACCTGCATACTTTTACTCGTCAACTCCTGTCGAGCAACTTGGCGATTTGTTCTTAGGTTCACGCCCATCACGTCGCCCAGATGCTGCAGGTGGTCTTGACTCATTACGAGCAATTCCATGGGTATTCGGCTGGACCCAGTCGCGTCAGATCGTGCCTGGCTGGTTTGGAGTTGGTTCAGGCTTAAGAGCTGCACGTGAAGCCGGCCATGCAGATCTTTTAGCTCAGATGCTTAAGGAGTGGCATTTCTTCACAACTTTTATCAGTAACGTTGAAATGACATTAGCAAAGACTGATCTAGCACTTGCTAAGCGTTATGTTGAAACACTCGTATCGGCAGAGCTCCACCACTTCTTAGATGAAATCCAGGCTGAGTTTGAATTAACTGTTTCAGAGATCTTAAAACTAACAAACAAGCAGACTTTATTGGGAAATCAGGAAATACTGGCCAGAACATTGCAGGTTCGTGATGCTTATCTTTCGCCAATACATTTATTGCAAATCAACTTGCTCAAGCGTGTTCGTGATGCTGGCGATTCTGCCGATCCTGTTCTGCGACGTGCACTGTTGCTAACAATCAATGGTGTTGCTGCAGGCCTTAGAAATACAGGCTGATTTAGCTGTTAAAGGTTGATTGAGTAATTTCTAAACCTTTTGTAATAAGTGATTCGACAACATCTGCACCGCGATCGATAAATTCACCTAAATCTTTTTGTTCTATCTTAGAAAATGCTTTTAGTACAAAATCTGCTGGATCTTGCTGACCCATGGGGCGGCCAATACCTAAGCGAACGCGAAAGTAATCAGGGCCATCAAATGATGAAGTCATTGATTTCAGGCCATTATGTCCGTTATCTCCACCGGCAAACTTGGTTCTAATTGCTGCAAATGGAATGTCTAACTCATCGTGCAAAGCAATGATGTTCTCTGATTCAACTGAGTAGAAATTAGCCAGAGCCTTAATAGGTCCGCCTGTTTCATTCATATAGCTCTTTGATTTTGCAAGAATAATCGAATGCGTGCCAGCATCTAATTTATATGCTGCAATATCTGTGCGAGATTTATGAGAAGAAAACTTGATTGAATGGCGACGAGCTAACTCATCAATCACCATCTGGCCGATGTTATGACGTGTGGCAGCGTATTGATCTCCTGGATTACCCAGACCCACTACCAACCACGTCATAACAACAAAGCCTAAGGGTTAAGCGTCTTTCTTATCTGCATCTGCAGCAGGTGCTGCTGCATCTGTTGCTGGTGCTGCTGTTTCTTCAGCAGCTGCCGTTGACTTCTCTGATAGGTGAACAACGATTGTCTTTGGATCAGACTCGAGTTCAACACCTGCTGGAAGAACAACATCTGCTGCATACTTTGAAGAACCTGCAGCAAGACCTTGAATATCTACTTCTAGGAAGCTTGGAATAGATGAAGCATCAACACGAACGTCGATTGTGTTGTTCACGTGCTCAAGAATTCCATCACGATCATGCTCACCAACAGTGTGAACAGGAACAGAAACAACAACCTTCTCGCCGCGACGAACCAAAACTAGGTCAACGTGCTCAAGAATCTGCTTGAGGAAATCGCGAACAATTACCTTTGGAAGTGTTAATTCATTCTTGCCATCAATTGTGATGTCCAAAAGAACGTTTGACTGCTTTAGAGCAACGCCAAGTTCCTTTGCAGGAAGTGTGATGTGTAGCGGCTTTTCTCCGTGACCATAGATAACTGCAGGAACTAAACCATCGCGACGTGCACGACGTGATGCGCCCTTACCAAATTCAGTACGAGTGGTTCCGACGATCTTT
>CANHFN010000004.1 GCA_947459935.1 Actinomycetota bacterium | reverse complement strand
CTCTGAAGAAGTTGGTCTCAAGCTAGATCAAGCAGGACTTGAACTATTGGGTCGCGCTCGCAAGGTTGTTATTAGCAAGGATGAGACAACAATCGTTGAAGGCGCTGGCGATGAGGCTCAAATTAAGGGTCGCGTTCAGCAAATTCGCACAGAGATTGAAAACTCTGCCTCTGATTACGACCGCGAAAAATTGCAGGAGCGTCTTGCAAAGCTTGCTGGCGGCGTAGCTGTAATCAAGGCTGGTGCTGCAACTGAGGTAGAACTCAAAGAGCGCAAGCACCGCATTGAAGATGCAGTTCGCAATGCAAAGGCTGCAGTAGAAGAAGGAATCGTTGCCGGTGGTGGCGTTGCACTTCTACAGGCAGGTGCTGCAGTGTTCAAGCGTCTAACAGATTTAACTGGCGATGAAGCAACTGGTGCAAAGATTGTTGAATATGCAATCGAAGCTCCAATCAAGCAGATCGCAATTAATGCAGGACTTGAAGGCGGAGTAGTTGTAGAAAAGGTTCGCCATCTTCCAGCAGGACAAGGCCTAAACGCTGCAACTGGAGAATATGTAGACATGATCAAGTCTGGAATCATTGATCCAGCTAAGGTGACACGCTCTGCACTTCAAAATGCTGCATCAATTGCTGCTCTGTTTATTACAACAGAAGCAGTTATTGCAGATAAGCCTGAAAAGGCTGCTGCTGCCCCACAAGGCGGCGGAGATATGGACTTCTAAGTCCCTCTAATTACGCATAACGCCGTCCTCGATTAACGCGAGGGCGGCGTTCTGCTTTACCCTTAGACCATGGCAAAGAAATCTCTCATCTCCAAAAAGGAGAAAGCTCCTGCACAGGAGAAGGAATCAACAAGCACGGCTGTTGCTTTTGATGCCAAAGATCTTGCCCGCAATGCCGCACTTGAAGTTGCAGAACAACGCGATCAAGTTGCTGGTTTTGTTTCAGTTGATTTTGATGATGACAATCGTGTTGCAACATATTTGTTTGAAGCAAAGCTTGCAGGATATAAAGGCTGGCGCTGGTGTATAACGATTGCAAAAGTGGATGCAGATGCGCAACCAACTATTTGCGATGTTGTAGTACTACCGGGACCTGACGCACTACGTGCACCAGATTGGATTCCATATCGGGACAGAATTTTGCCTGGCGATGTTGGAGTCGGTGACATTGTTCCAAGTTCACTTGATGACACTCGTTTAGTTGCAGGTGCACAAGCATTGCCCCAGGATGAAGATTTAGATACTGCAATGGCAATCGAACTTGGTTTAGGTCGTGCGCGTGTGATGTCTATTGAAGGTCGTGACCAAGCAGCAAAGCGCTGGTATGACGGAGAACGTGGGCCGAACGCTCCTGTTGCCCAGTCAGCTCCAAAGCCATGCCATAGCTGCGGATTCTTTATTCCTATTGCAGGTTCATTACGATCAACATTTGGCGTGTGCGCAAACGCGATTTCACCTGACGATGCACGCGTAGTGAGCGTGGATCATGGCTGCGGAGCACATTCGGAAGCGACCTTCACGGAGCCAGTGTTAAACTAAGCACCTGCTATCGCACCCGCGATATCGATTAATACCAGTAAAGAAAACTAGCAAGGAGCCCCCCATGCCTACAGGACGCGTTAAATGGTTCTCACTAGAAAAAGGATTTGGCTTCATTGCAAATGATGAAGGCGAAGATGTTTATCTAGCTGCCACTTCTCTTCCAGAAGGTGTTGCAACAGTTAAGCCTGGAACAAAGCTGGAGTTTTCTATTGCTGACAGCCGCAAAGGCCCACAAGCATTATCTGTGCATATTATTGATGCACCACCATCTTTAGTTGAAAACTCACGTGTTAATAGTGATGATCTTGCAGCGATGATTGAAGACACAATCAAGATGCTAGATAAGGTCGGAAATGGTTTGCGCCATGGACGTCATCCAAATGCACAAGAAGCTGATCGCCTTGGAAGAGTGCTGCGCGGTATTGCAACAGCACTGGGTGCTTAAAGCTTTATTTATATCCCACTTCGTCGTTCGCGACGAATTGTGTAACGAACACCAATTAAGCCAAGTGCTGTACCGCTGACACATGTCCAAATAACTTTGGCATCTGCGTTAACAGCAAGAGCAATCACACCGGCAACCACCCAGCAGGTAGTACCAATTGCCACTAGAGTTAAGGCATTGCGCAGTCGAGTAGTCATGGAAGAAGAGTAATGGGATTTAAGGTTAAAGAGGATGGTAATTGGCGTTCATTTCGCCACCGTAATTACCGAATTCTTTTTCCTGCCAACGCTGTTTCAAACATTGGTAGCTGGGCCCAACGGATTGCTCAGGATTGGCTCGTATTAGAGTTAACAAACAACAACGGAACATACTTAGGTTTAGTAACCGCAGTTCAATTTGCCCCAGTTTTATTCTTTTCATTACACGGCGGAAAATTAGCCGACAGATTTAATAAACGTAAAGTTTTAATCATGACCAACATTGCTGGTGGTGCCGCATCCCTTGGCTTAGGCGCACTAGTAATCACTGAACATATTCAGCTGTGGCATGTCTTTGTGCTCGCCGCCATTCTGGGGATTTCAACAGCAATTGATGCCCCAGTGCGACAATCCTTTACAACAGAAGTAGTTGGTCAAACCGATCTTCCAAACGCCGTCTCCCTCAATTCAGCAAATTTCAACGCAGGTCGCTTAGTTGGTCCGGCCATATCTGGAGGCTTAATTGCAGCCTTTGGAACTGGTCCTTCCTTTATTGTGAATGGACTTTCATACTTTTTCGTAATTGGCGCGCTCTTAAACCTCAATGAAAAAGCTTTCTTCCATCAAGATCGAGCAAAATCTGATGGCAATATCCGTGAAGGACTTGCTTATGCAAAGGCTCGTCCTGATATTTACGTTGTGATGTTGATGGTTTTCTTCTTGGCAACCTTTGGCCTGAATTTCCAAATCTTTAATGCTTTGATGGCAACCCAAGAGTTTAATTTAGGACCAGCAAGTTTTGGATTAATGGGAACATTCATTGCAATTGGTTCACTGACAGGTGCGATTGGTTCTGCACGTCTTGAACGATTTAGAAACACCAAATTCGTAATTCGTGGCGGGATAGCTTTCTCGACCTCGATAATGGTGCTTTCAATCCTTCCAAACTATATTTCTTACGTTGTTTGGTTACCCATATGCGGAGTTACTGCATTAACCACTTTGGTATCAGCCAACTCAATAGTTCAAACAAGTACTGATCCTGCAATTCGTGGACGAGTAATGGGACTTTATCTTTTAATCTTTATGGGTGGCACACCATTTGGATCGCCCTTGATTGGCTCTGCAACTGAACTTATTGGCATCCGTCCAACAATTGCCGCCTGCGGTGGAATATCTCTGGCAGCATCTCTATACATTTGGTTCAAATACAAGAACCGAGTTGCATTACCAGCAGATATTTCAGTTGCTGCTGTTCTTAAAGACCGTTAATTGCAATAACAATAAGTATTCCAATAAGTGCAATCAGCGTAATCAGACGTCGAACTTTGTAGCTCATTACGCAGCCTCATGCACCTTTGAGGGAATGATTTTCACAATTACAAAAGCTATAGCAATTAAGACAAAAACCATGATGTAGGCACGTGAAATGCCATATCGGTCGCCCAAAATGCCGAGTAAAAATGGTGCTCCAGCGATGGCAGTTCCAGCAGCCAACGAGGCACGACCAATAGCTAAATCAGGCCTCCCATCACTTAAACCAATCAAACGAATAGAAGACAATGCGAACTGCATTGAGATGCCTAAGCCAACTACAAGTAAACATGCAAGGGAAATAACCATGTTGTGTGAGAGCCAGAATCCTAAGAAGCCAAAGAACTGCATTGCGATAACTGTAAGAAGTTGAGTATCTAACTTAAAGTTCTTTAGAAGTAAACCACCATACCAACGGCCAATTCCCATACCAGTACCAAGTGCGACAATTGCCACAGTCGAGATCGCTGCTGTTGATCCAACACGCTCTTTCAATAATGCAGCAGCCCAGAATGAAGTGGCAAATTCACTTGAAATGCAAGCAACAAAACCTAACCATGCAATCCAAAAGTTGCGTGAGAGTTTTCCGCTTTGCGGTCCCTCTTCATCCGGAACATGATCATCTTCATCTTTTTCGCGACCGGTAAAAAATAGTATCAACGCAACAGGTAGTGCAAGAAGCAAACCCAATCGCCATAACTGAGGATATGCAATTGCAATTGTTCCAATCAACGCGGTGCCTGTGACAAATCCAACAGAGGCGATTCCATTTGCTTGCGGGATCGCAACTTCAGCAGATTTTCCATAGTGGGATGACATCTTTGTCAGCATCGTATTGATTACAACTGAAACACCAAAACCTGTAATTAAAGTTGCCGGAATAGTTATATAGACAGGGGGAGAAACTACAAACAGCGTTAAACCCAGAACAAATATGGCAAGTCCAATCCAACTTGCTTTCGAGCGACCGAAGCGATGAGCAATACGAGGGTTAGCCCAACCGGCAGCAATTGATGCAACTCCCATTGCGGTTCCGTGTAGGCCAGCGATAGTTAAAGAAGTGCCTTGATCTGCCCGTAATAATGATTGCGCTGGGCCAAAGCCGCCGAGATAGAAGTTAACTATTGCAGTCTGAACTGCTACGACCCAAAAGAAGCGGTCGCGCTGAAAACTTTTGGGCATTAAAGAGCTGCTACAACTTGATCGATGCACTTCGTAAGTGCTTCAACATCACTTGGATCAACAGCAGGGAACATGCCTATGCGAAGCTGGTTCTTGCCAAGCTTGCGGTATGGCTCTGTGTCAACAATGCCATTGGCACGAAGTGCTGCTGAAATCTTTGTTGCATCAATTGCATCATCAAAGTTAATTGTTCCAACGACCTTTGAACGCATGGCAGGGTCAGTAACAAATGGAGTTGTGTAGCTTGTTTTTTCAGCCCATGAATACAGGATGTCAGATGAAGCAGAACTGCGACCTGCTGCAAATGACAAGCCACCATTTGAGTTCATCCACTCAATTTGTTCGGCCAACAACATCAAAGTAACAAGAGCCGGTGTGTTGTATGTCTGATCTAAACGTGAGTTTTCAATAGCGATTCCGAGATCAAAGAATGCTGGAACCCAGCGACCGCTGGCCTTGATCTTTTCTGCGCGCGCGATGGCAGCAGGAGACATAATTGCAATCCACAATCCGCCATCAGATGCGAAAGATTTCTGGGGCGCAAAGTAATAAGTATCAAACTCTTTGGCTTCAACTAACAATCCGCCTGCGGCAGATGTTGCATCGACAAGAACAAGTGCTCCATCGGTGCCTGCTGGACGAATAATTGGCATTGCAACGCCGGTGCTTGTCTCGTTGTGAGTCATTGCGTAAACATCGATGCCAGCCTCAAGTACAGAAACAGGATGTGATCCAGGATCAGTCTTTATAACTGTTGGCTCTCCAAGAAATGGAGCTTCCTTTGCAGCTGAGGCAAACTTTGATGAAAATTCACCGAAAACTAAGTGCTGTGAGCGCTCTTCAATCAATCCAAATGTTGCGATATCCCAAAACGCGGTTGATCCACCGTTACCAAGTACTACTTCATAACCTTCTGGAAGATTAAATAAAGATGTAAGGCCCTCGCGAACACGCTTAACAACATTCTTCACAGGCTTTTGTCGATGCGATGTTCCAAGAATTGAATTGCCACTAGCTGACAATGCAGCAAGTGCCTCTGGACGAATCTTTGATGGCCCGCAACCAAAACGACCATCAACTGGCTTGATTGCTAACGGAATGTTTATCTCTGTGCTCATGGGGTAAGACTACGGGTAGTACCTATTGAGTTCCCAATCGGCGGCGGTGTTAGCCCGCTCATAGCGCAGCCTGTCATGCAAACGCGAGTATCGGCCTTGCCAAAACTCAATTTGAAGTGGTGTTACTCGATATCCGCCCCAATGTGGGGGCCGTGGAACCACGCTGCCTTCTGGCCACTTCTTTGATGCGCCTTCAAATCGTTGTTCTAATTCAGCACGAGTTGCTAACGGTGATGATTGTTGACTTGCCCAAGCACCGATCTGAGATCCCCATGGACGTGTTGCAAAGTATTCATCTGATTCTGACTCTGAAATTTTCTCTGCAATTCCACTGATTGAAATTTGACGTTCCATTGCATACCAGGGAAATAACAACGAAACATTAGAATGTAAATCAATTGCATGTGCTTTGCGAGAATCATAATTTGTAAAGAATGTAAATCCACCTTCAGAAATGTCTTTGAGTAAAACAGTTCGAGTTTCAATCTGTGAATCACTTGTTAAAGTTGAAAGAACCATTGCATTTGCTTCAACAATTATTGTGTTTTCATGCGCTTGCTTTAACCACATTGCAAAAGCTTCGAATGGATTGTCAGGTAAAGTTTCTAAACCAGCATCACCATAGGAGCGACGCATGGCCCGGACTTCCTCTTTGGTAACAATCTCATCGGCCATTGCCCTATCGAACCTCAGAAAGGCCATGGATGCACCTCAAAAGGGTGTAACTGCAAACCTCTATGCAAGCCTGCCTCTTTATAACAATTCAATAAAAACGCCTCTAAAAGCGCTCTATTTTGTTGCAGTTTGTTGCATTTGAGCCCTAAAAGGAGTGGGATGAGGTCACTAGGAAGCCTGCACCCCCAAGAAGAGGCTTCCGGATCTTAAAGGAGAACAATTAGTGAAGAACAGACTACTTAAGGGTCTTGCTCTTGCTGCAACAATGTCATTTGCCGCTGGCTTGACACTTGTTCCTGCGCAAGCCGCAAGTGAAATTGTTATTTGGGCCGACGAAACACGCGGACCAAACCTAACTAAGGTATTTGCAAAGAAGAGTGACTGGGTTCCAGGAAGCACAATCAAGGTCGTATCTTTCTCAAGCTACGATGCATTGAAAGATGCTCTAGATAAGGCATCTGGCACAACAGGTCCAGATATTTTCGTTGCAGGTAACGACTGGGTTCCAGCGTTAGCTAAGAGCGGAAAGCTTGCTCCTGTAGTTCTAACTGCAGCGCAGAGAGCTCAGTTCAGCCCAAGCCAATTCTTTGATCTTTCATACGGTGGAAAGCTTTACGGCGTTCCAGTTGATGTGAACAACGTTGGAATGGTTTACAACACAAAGCTAGTAAAGACAGCACCAAAGTCATACGGCGACATGGTTAAGTTCTACTTAGCTAACAAGACAAAGCTAGGCCTTAAGGCTGGACTTTGTGTTGCTGGCGGCGGAATGTCATGGGGCGGTCTATCAGGTTTCTCAGCACTAGGTGCAGAGCCTTACCAGATGAACGCTGACGGAACTGTTAACTTCACAAAGAGCTTTGATGCAACAGCATTTGCTAAGAACGTGAAGACATACTTGCTAGATAAGAATGGCAAGAGCAACGGTTTCTACCCAGCAACTGACACTGGTTGCCAGGATAACTACCTAGCTGGCAAGGTTCCATTTGCAATTATTGGTAACTGGCACTGGCGTACATTTGCAGAAGCTGGCTTCCCTATGAACATCCAACCTGTTCCAGGTGTAAAAGCAGGAACTTACGGAAAGATGTTCGGATCAGTTAGCGGTGCATTCCTTACTTCATACGCAGAAGCACATGGAGTAGCTGTTCCAGCTAAGTCACTTCTAACTAACTTCTTTGCTTCAACAAAGGGTCAAGTTGCTTACCAAGCAGAAGAAGGACGTCCACCAGCCGAGAAGGGTGCTCAGAAGAGCCAGCTCGTTCTAGGCGGTCAGAAGGCTATGGGAGCTGCTGCATCCAAGTCTTCAATTCCACAGATTGGTGCGTTCTTGAACACTAATGCTGGCGGAGCAAACTACTGGGATTCAGCTCCAGCTTACTGGACTGCAGTCTTGGTTGACGGAAAAGATCCACTTGTAGAAGCTAAGAAGCTTGCTGCAATTTGGAAGGCTAACGTCGCAGCAGGAAAGGCTGATCTCTAAGAGATTTCTCTTAGGGAGTTGAAAGTTAGCGGTTAGAACTTTCACAGTCTAAAAGTTCAATAGCGTGGGCGGGATTAATTCCCGCCCACGCTAGTACTTTCATAATCTGCAGAAATGAATATTAGGAAAGCGGTAACAGAGTGAGCAGTATTTTTCGAGGCAAGTTTGCATTAATCCTCAAGATAATAATCCTTGCAGTCGTAACAGCAATTTTGAGCCTATTAGCTCAAAGCGCAGTTGCCTCAGGAGAAATTGCCATCGGCATATTCCTAATTATCTCAATCTTTGCCCTCAATTTTACATATTTCACCAAGATATCAATCCCACTTAAATTTTTTGTACCAGGAATTCTCTTTTTCATCGCCTTTGTAATCGCACCAATTCTCTTTACAGTTTTAATGTCAACCTATAATTATCAAACTGGTAACTACATCTCTAAAGAGGCTGCGATCGAACAGGTTTTAATTCGCGGCGTGGAACCTGATGCCAATCAAACAACCTTCGACCTTGTTTCAGGAAAAGTAGCCAACGGGTCTGATGCTGTATTGGTATCAGATATCGCTAATCAAAAGTTTTTTCTCTCAACTCAAGATGAGATAACTTTCTTGGATGCAGGGCAACTAACAATTAATGAATATGGTGTTGCAGTCACGGCACCAGGTTTCACTGAGCTTTCTGCAGATGAATTGGCAAAGAGTGATGCCTACACCAAGGTCAGATACAAGTACCAAGACGGCTATTACATTGTCATCGAAGGCCAAGGAGTAGGCGCTGTCTTTAGGCAAGCACTTGCTTACGATGAAAAATCTGACACCATGAAGAATCTTCAAACCGGTGAGATCTATGTGGACAACAACAGAGGTAACTATGTTCTAGAAGGTTCACCTGAAGAGATGTTAACGCCAGGATGGCGAGCTCCCGTCTGGTTTGAAAACTATACAAAGTTGGTAACTGACTCTCGCGTTAGAACCCCACTCATTAAAGTCTTTATTTGGACCGTTGTTTTCGCTTCATTGACGGTTTTAAGTACCTTCGCCTTCGGTCTCTTGCTGGCATTAGCGCTTAATCGAAAGATGCGCGGACGACGTATCTATCGTTCTATTTTGATTTTGCCCTATGCGATGCCTAGCATCATGAGTATTTTGATTTGGGGAGGAATGTTTAACACGGAATTTGGTGCAATCAATAATCTGTTAAATACAGATATTGCATGGTTTTCTAGTGCTAACTTCGCTCGAGCCGCGGTACTTCTGGTAAATCTCTGGTTAGGTTTCCCTTATTTCTATTTGATCTGCTCTGGTTCTTTGCAAGCGATTCCGTCAGAACTCCAAGAGGCAGCCGCAATTGATGGCGCAAACCCACGACAAGTCTTTAGAAGTATTACTCTGCCATTGCTTTTGCAGATTCTTTCCCCACTTCTGATTGCATCTTTTGCATTTAACTTTAACAATTTTAATTTGATTTATCTCTTAACAGGTGGTGGTCCACGAAACACCTTGGATGGTGAAATTGCAGGTGCCACCGATATTTTGATCAGTTATACCTACCAAATTGCGTTCGGACGAAACATTCTTGACTTCGGTCTTGCGAGTGCAATTTCGGTCTTGATCTTCTTTATTGTGGCTTCTATTTCCTTCTACGGCTTACGTAAATCAAAAGTAATGGAGACCTTCGGATGACAAAATGGCTGAGAGAGAATCTGTGGCGTCACACATTCGCAATAATCATGTGCGTTTTTGCTTTGTTCCCACTTTATCTAGTTGTGCTTTCTTCATTTAATCCAACCGGAAGCCTTAACCTAACTTCATTCGTACCCCGTGAGATTTCTTTTGAAAACTACAAGATGCTCTTTTCTTCACCGAAAATTCCGTTTTTGTCATGGGTGAAGAATTCACTAATCATCGCTTCGGTAGTTGCAGTTAGCTCAGTAGTAATTGGAGCTGCTTCAGCATTTGCATTTAGCCGTTTGAAGTTCAAGGGCAAGAAATTCGGTATTCAATTACTGCTTCTTGTTCAGATGTTTCCTTCCATCTTGGCACTTTCAGCCGTCTACGTAATCATGGAGCGGGTTTACTCATTTGCCCCTGAGATTGGTCTAGGCACTCAAGCAGGCTTGATTCTTGTGTATTTGGGTGGATCCATGGGCGTCAATATTTGGCTACTCAAGGGCTTCGTGGATTCAATCCCTGCAGAGCTAGATGAGGCAGCAAAGATCGATGGTGCAAGCCCAGTGCAGACCTATTGGTTGATTTTCATTCCTCTGGCAACTCCAGTACTTGCCGTTGTTTGTTTACTCAGCTTTATTGGCACATTCAATGAGTTTATTGTTGCAAGATTATTCTTGGTTGAAATGAGTGGTCGAACTGTTGCTGTTGGTCTACAACAGTTTATTGGTGGACAGTATGCAAGTAACTGGGGCGCTTTTGCTGCCGGTTCAATCCTTGCTTCAATCCCAATTGTCATTATCTTCTTGTCTCTACAAAAATACATTGTGAATGGTCTTACCGCCGGATCTGTAAAGGGATAAAGGTGAAGCGCAAGATCACACTTGCTCTACTTGTTTTTGTCTTTCTATCGCTATCAACGATTTCTTTTGGTGCAAATGTAGTCTCACCAAAGGTGGGTCTTTCTCAAGATCTGATCTATTTTGTGATGCCAGATAGATATAAAGATGGAGATAAAAAGAACAACGATAATGGTGGTTTCAATACATCATTGACTGCTTTTTACCATGGTGGAGATTTAAAGGGTCTAACTGGCACATGTGAAGCCGGCGACGATGGATTAGCGCGAATCAAATCTTTGGGCTTTACAGCGGTTTGGTTAACACCCGTTGTCACTCAACAAGAAGCCATCGGAGCTGGATCTGGGTATCACGGATACTGGGGAGTCGATTTTCTCAATGTTGATCCACATTTAGGAACTAATGCCGACATGCTAGAATTTTCTAAATGCGCCAAGAAGCTAGGCCTGAAAATAATCTTGGATGTTGTAACAAACCACACGGGTGATGTTATTAAGTATCGTGGAAATGAAGCATATATTCCTGCGGAATCAAAAAAGTTAAAGAATCCTGCCTGGCTCAATGACATCAATAATTATCACAACGTTGGTGACATGGGGAGCTGCTGGGGAGTCGGAAATTGCACCAAACTCGGTGATTTCTATGGTCTAGATGATCTAGCTACTGAAAAACCTGTTGTTTACAAAGGCTGGGCTGATGTATACGGAAAGTGGATTTCCAACTATGGAATTTCGGCTTTTAGAGTTGATACAGCGCGTCACGTTGATGATAAATTCTTTAAGAATTGGTCACCATTGATTCAAGCAAAAGCCAAAAGCTCGAACATCAAGGATTTTACAATCTTTGGTGAAGTGTTTGACTACAGTGTTTTTAACTTAATGACATATGTGAGACAAAATAAGATTCAAACAGTCTTAGATTTTCCATTTCAAGCTAAGGCGACTGAGTATGCATCGGGTTATTCCAATGCCCCCACATTAACCGCTCTCTTTGAAAATGATGATTACTACACTAGCGCCCAATCCTCAGCTAGTAATTTAGTAACATTCCTGGGTAATCATGACGTTGGACGAGTCGGCTTTATAATTGCCAGCAAGCGCCTTCAGCCTGCAAACCAGCTAGTACCTCGAACTAATTTAGCAAATGCTCTGATGTACTTTTCGCGCGGTATCCCTACTGTCTATTATGGTGATGAAGTAGGTATGACTGGAACTAATTCCGGTAAGGATCAGTTTGCTCGTCAAGATATGTTCCCAACGGAAGTAGAAATCTGGAAGACAGAAACCCGAATTGGTGGATCACCAATTGGAAATGGTGATGCCTTTACTGCAACTAAACAAAACCCGATAGCAAAGTATTTGGTTGAATTGGCAGAGATTCGCAAGAATAATCCAGCGCTAGCAAATGGCCCCATGCTTGAGAGATACTCAAAGTACGCTCTATACGTAATTTCAAAGAAAGATGTTGTGGAAAATAGAGAGTACTTAGTTGCCTTTAACAACTCTGATACTGATGAGGTGGTTGAAGTGACTACTGCAACGGCAACTGGTGGATGGACTCAGATCCTTGGGAAAACTGAAGTGACAACCAATCAAAACAAGGTCAGTTTTACCGTTCCCGCTCTTTCAACAATAGTCTTGAAGGCAAATAGCCCTATTGACCAATTTGCCACAAAAGTTACTAAATTGAGCACCTCCTTTGATGATCTCACTGGCTTTTACAAGGTCAAAGCAGGACTAACTTCAAAAGACTTTTTGTCTGTTGAGTTTTTTGCAAGAAATATTGGATCTTCTAAGTGGATCTCACAAGGAGTGGACACTGGTTCTCCATACTCCATTTATCTTGATCCATTAGATTTTCCAAAGAAGAAGATTGAACTTAGAGCAGTTGCACGTAATTCGAAGGGAGAGAGCTTTGTCTTACCAATCACCAGACTTACTATTTCCGCACCATGACGGTAGCGAACTATATGTAAGTGATATGGCTCCGAAAGTTGGAGACAAGGTTATTCTACGTGTTCGTGTCCCAAAGAGTTATACCTTTGCAAAGTCTTTTGTTCGGTTGTATCACGATGGGGAGCCACGGAGCTTTGAATTATCTTTAGAAAAAAGCGGCCAAACCGAAAGTTGGTGGTCGGTAAAAGTTAAAATTGAAAATCTCTCTACCCAGTACAGATTTGTTTTTGTTGATATAGAAAAGTATGAATGGCTCAATGCCTCTGGTTTCTATGACCATGATGTGCACTCCAATAATGATTTCCAGATCGTTGCTATTCCCGCTTATCATGCTTGGATTAGATCTTCAGTTTTTTACCAGATATTCCCCGATAGATTTGCAAAATCTGCTACCAAGCGCCCGACACCTGAATGGGCCATACCACGTGAGTGGAATGAGTTGCCAACAATTGGAAGTAAGGCAACAGGGACAGAGTTATATGGTGGTGATCTAGAGGGTGTTGCAGAGCATTTAGATTATGTAACTGACCTTGGTGTAAATGGAATTTACTTCACCCCCTTTTTCCCGGCTCGATCCAATCATCGTTATGACGCAAGCAGTTTCACTGAAGTTGATCCTGTTTTAGGCGGCAATAAAGCCATGTTCAAGCTAGTTGCTGCCGCCAATAAGAGAAAGATTCGCTTACTAGGAGATCTCACATCAAATCATTGTGGAGCAGGCCATCCATGGCTTGCAAAAGCGCAGAAAGACAAGAAATCTAAAGAGCGAGGCTATTTTTATTGGGATAAATCAGTAAAGCACGGATATGTCGGTTGGTGGGGTTTGGCATCTTTACCAAAACTAAATTTTCACTCAAGGGCTCTACGCAAAGAGATGTACGAAGGAAAAAAATCGATTGTGAAGCAATGGTTAACGCCAAAGTATGGAATGGCCGGTTGGCGGATTGATGTTGGCAACATGACAGGACGTTTGGGAGCCGATGACATGCATGATGAAGTTATGCATGGAATACGAAAGGCTATGGATGAAGTTAAGCCGGATGCATGGCTGGTTGCAGAAAATGGAGATTTTATAGCTAGTGATTTAAATGGTTTTGGTTGGCACGGCGCTATGAATTATCAAGGGTTCATGAGACCAGTGTGGAACTGGGTAAATTTAAACAAAACAATAGGTGGCGGTTTTCAGGGTCTTCCATTCTCGATGCCTAAGATAAACGGCGAACAATTAGTTGCAAGTATGAACTCTTTTAATGGGTCAATTCCGTGGAGATCCTTGGTTGCAAGCATGGTTTTATTGGACTCTCATGACACAGCCAGAATGCGAACCGTCGTCCTTGGTGACAAGAAACTGCATTTAACAGCAATGACCTTGTTGCTGACATACCCAGGTGTGCCTTCAATATTTGCCGGAGATGAAATTGGCTTAGAGGGCTCTTCAGGTGAGGATTCACGCAGAACGTTTAATTGGGAAGACCAAAGCACTTGGGACTTAGATTTTCTTGGCGAGGTCAAGAAGCTGATCTCGATTCGAAAGAAACATGATGCCTTGATAAACGGTGGATTACGCTGGGTATTAGTCGAAGATGACTGCCTAGCATTTTTGCGCGAGTCAAAGAAAGAAACGATTCTAACTTTTGTATCTAGAAAACCAGTAAAAACCAAGATTGACCTAAGCAAACTTGGTTATGTTGTTAAAGAAAGTTTGTACGGTATTGAAGCTGAAGGAGCATTGATTTCAGTAGAAACAAGCGCTCCTTCTCAAGCTGTGTGGGTTTTAGAATCTAGCCAAAAGTTAAGTGGTTGATCTAAGTACTTAGCCCATGATCTTTCATTGTGGCCGCTGCGCGGATAAACACGAGAGATGAAGTTGTGGGTGCGATAACCGCGTTCGAGCATCAATTTATCTGCATACACTTGAAATGGTGCGTACTCAGAATCTAAACCTTTCGTTCCATGACTCATCCAGACTTTGTGGGTGCCGGGAAGTGGTAAAGAATTAATAGATTTTTCTACTAAACCATTGCCTCCAAAGGGCCAATGTGGCGAAAGCGCTAAAGCGGTAGAAAACTTTTCAGGCATTTGAGCCATCGCATATAAAGTTGCTAATCCACCCATTGAAGAACCGATCATGGCTGTTTGTTTAGGGTCTATTTCTGGTTCAAGCGCTGGAACAATTGTGCCGAAAATTTCCTTAAAGTAATTATCACTTTGCAGAACAGACTTATCTTCTAACACTTTTGCAAAATCATTGTGGACTTCAAGTCCTTCGCGAAAGTACTTTTCTGGTACAAGGTCTTTTCCACGTCCCCAAGGATTTTCCTTTGTAGAGCTATGCCAAACGCCAATTATCGATGGAGTCGAAATACCTAGCTCTCGACTAACTCGGATGGCGGATTGGGCCATTTCCCATGTTTGGCCTCGGTGAGTTGAAGACTTTCCATCAAATACATTCTGCCCATCATGGGCAATTAACAACTTATCTGATCCCTTTTGGGGCTTCCAGTAATCAACTGTGCGAGCCCCAAATTTCAGGCGCACAACTTCGCCAGGAACTCCTCGAACTTGGAAACGCTTTATCTCTTGCATCATGATTGAATTATCCCATGCCTTCGACGAAAACATCAATCATCTGGTTTCGTCGCGATCTGAGAATCAATGATCACCCAGCTCTATTAGCGGCTATTGAGTCGGCAGATCAAGTTATTCCACTGTTTATTCTGGATAAGAAACAAATTGAAGAGGCGGGGGACAAACTCCTTGCATATATGGGCCAATCTCTCAGAGCCCTTGATGAATCACTAGGAAATCGCTTACATATCATTGAAGGTGATCAAGTCGAAATTCTCAAAGAACTGATTGCAGAGTATGGGGTCGAAGAAGTTCACATTTCTGCTGAATATGAGCGCTACGGTGCTGAACGTGATAGTCGAGTTGAAGCGGCCGGCATTAAATTAGTTCGTACAGGTAGCCCGTATGCAGTTACTCCAGGTCGAGTTCTCAAACCTAGTGATGCAACTCCTTACAAGGTGTACACGCCTTTTTACCGGGGCTGGCGCACACATGGATACAGAGCCCCTGCTGTTACTCCTAAGAAATTTAATGTTGTCCAACCAACAGATAAGTATCGCAACTTTCCGGATTTTCCAACGCCTGCAGGCGTGCACATTATTGAAGCTGGTGAAAAAGCTGCGCTTATGCGCTTCCAAGCTTTCACTAAAAACGGCTTAGATAGTTACGATGAAAATCGCAACCTCGCCTCAATTGATGGCACCTCAAAGATGAGTACATATTTAAAGTTTGGAGAAATTCATCCCCGTACTTTGCTTGAAAATCTTGGAGAAAGTAAGGCGCATGACACATTCCGCAAAGAGATTGCATGGCGAGAGTTTTATGCTGACGTTTTATTCAACAATCCCATGACCGATGTGAATTACTACGCAGCTAAGTTTGCAGAGATGCGATATGACAAGCCCGGCAAGCAATTTGAAGCATGGTGTGAAGGTAAAACCGGCTATCCATTTGTAGACGCAGCAATGCGCCAGCTTATTAGTGAGGGATGGATGCACAATCGGACGCGAATGGTTGTGGCTTCTTTCTTGGTGAAAGATCTACATCTAGAGTGGCAAATGGGTGAGCGTTTCTTTGCGCAACATTTAGTTGATTACGATGTTGCCTCAAATGCACATGGCTGGCAGTGGACGGCAGGGTGTGGAACAGATGCATCCCCTTATTACAGAATCTTTAATCCCATCGAACAAGGTAAGCGTTTTGATGAAAATGGGGATTACATTCGTAGGTATGTGCCAGAGCTTGCACACCTTTCTGCAGCTGAAATACATGAACCATGGTTGTTCTTAGATGGCTATAGCAAGGGATATCCAGAGCGCCTCGTGGATCATGCAACCGAACGCCTTGAATCCCTAGCTCGATTACAAGAGATTAAAGCCGATAAACCCCTAGACCCTCGCGCTTAGCTTTATACATCGCATTATCTGCTCGCACCAACAGATCCTTTTCACCAGTGTTTTTAGCAACCCCAATGCTGACGCCCAGCTTTATTTCTTGATTGTTAATGTGAAATGGATAAGACAAAGTTGCGCGTAAGGCTAAAGCAACTTCAACTGCGCTCTCATGGCCACCTTCATATAGAACTCCAAACTCGTCACCTCCAAGACGTGCTAATAAAGCTCCATGGGGCAAGGCACGCTCAAAACGGAGTGCTACTTGCTGTAAAACTCTGTCACCAGTTTCATGCCCAAATGCATCATTAATTGGTTTGAATCCATCAAGATCAAGGAGTAATAGTGCTCCTTCCTTCAATACAAAGGCATCTATTTCAGTAACCAAGCGACGTCGGTTAGGTAATCCAGTTAGTTCATCTGTCCTAGCTAACAAACGCTCTTGTCCAATGTTTCTCGCCTGAGAAAGCGCAAGAGCCATTCTCGCAAAGGCAAGAATCAAAGTTGCAATTGCTGGAATCAGAACAAAGCGCGGAAAATAATCCGGCCGCATTGCAATCAATGCCAATAGAGTCGCACTTAGAGAAACCGAAATTGAAATCAGAATCGGACTTATTCCCTCTCGCGCTTTACTATCTATGCCAAGTTGCCAAAAACTTTCGGCTATAAACAAAATACCTATAACCCAGCCAACATCTAACACCGAACCCATAAAGTAGACCCCATTTATGCTTTGCCATAAATAGAGAAAATCAGTCAGGGCAAAGACAATTACGCCCATAGACATGAACGCTCCACGCCTTGAAATACCTTGCATTGAAACCGCTGCTATGACTACACACACGAGAACTAAATCGGCTAACGGAAACATGATCGCAAAAAAAGTTTTTCCGATATTCCCGTCAAAATGGGGCAGCAATGGCTTTGCGAATAGGGCAGATCCCAAGGTGCTGAGTCCTAGGCCAAAAATTGATGAGTCCACAAACTCAATCACAGAGATTTTACGGTTGGCGGCAAGTAGCCGTGGCAATCCGATAATTGCTAGAGGGTAGAAGAGTAGATAAAAGAGGTTTGATATAAAACTTGAAGCACTAGACATTGAATAAAAGATCGTTATGCTGCCAATAGTTGAGGCAACTGCCCATAATGAGACCGCACTTGCCACATTTGGTTTGGCAAAACGGTCACTGATATGTGGCGCTAAAGATATTCCAATGATTGATGCAATTGGAATGAGGTTATATAGAAATATTTCAGAGACGACCGTCGGGAATAGAAGATGAAGAATGAGATAAATAGATAAGAGGCTTGCTCCTGAGAATCTAGCTACTCGCATGTTTTGAGGATAAGAACACTAAAACGATTATGAAATAGGGGCATCCATAGGCAAGAAAAAACCCGCCGCCTTGATGGCAGCGGGTTTTTTGAGTTCTAAAGGTTTAGAGGCCAGGTGTGCAAATTAGCTTTGCATTATCTTGAGCGCTCTTAACGTTTCTAGCAAGCTCTGTAGGCTTATTGACTGCGACAAGCTTCGCGGCCTCAAGCTTCTTGACTGTCAGATCAATACTTCGAATCTTGCTTGCATAAGCACGAGCAGCAGCTGTCCAATTTGCGACTGCAGACGTTAAGTCGGTAACGACTTTATTTGCAGCGGTTTTCTCCGCAGGCGTTACTGCTGCTGCCAAAACGATTTTAGCGGCATTCAAATCAGTTGTTGCTTCCGGAAGTCTTGCATTTGCATTGTCTAATTTGACTTGAATCTCTGCACGTTTTGTTTTTTCTGTTGCTATTCCAACGTCAATGATTGGAATTTGAGCTGCGAAATCAGCAGCAGTTTTGGTGGCATCCTGTTGAGCTTTCACTGCCACATTTGCTGTATTTATGCAATTAACAGTTAACCAGGTTAATTTCTTGCTTGTTGATAGAGGGTTCCTTGAACATCGATATGTTCCTGAACTAGTTTTTGTAGTGGATCCAGACTTTTTACAAGCAACACCTTGAGAGATTTTGCTTGCTGCATTGGCTGGAACAGACACCATCACGCCACCCACGACAACTAGTGCGACTGTAAAGGATGCGATTTTACGAAACATATAAGAACCTTTCGTTGTGATGATGGCCATTCTAGCCAACAAGTGCTTAAAGAACTCTGATAACCCGCCGAGAGTTCACAGTTATCAACCTTACTTGCGCTGTTTTCTACGCATACTCATGCCAACTTTTCTAACAATAGATCGAGGCAATCTTTGAACGACAAAGACCAGTAATTGGTACTGCCATCCTGGAATCGATATCGCCTTACCCTTGAGTGCATCTCGCCAGGCTTTAGCGACTAATTCATCTGAATCAAGCCACATGAAATTAGGTAGACCTTTCATAGACATCCGAGCGCGTTGGTGGAACTCAGTGCGAGTAAATCCAGGACATAGAGCACTTATTTTCACATTCGTTCCGGAAAGTTCAGTGTGCATAGATTCCGTCAGCACCGTCAAATAAGACTTTGATGCGCTGTATGTGCCACCGGCAATATAACTAGCAACCGATGAAACATTGATCACTACGCCTCTCTCGCGTTGCTTCATGAGGGGAAGTGCAACGTGCATAAGACGCATCGGAGTGCGGACTAAAACATCTAACATTTTCTGTTCCTCTTCAAGTTCAGAGACAGTAAATGCCTTATTGATTCCAAGCCCGGCATTGTTGATTAAGACATCGATCTGGTTACTTGCGATATATCTTTCCACCACAGAACAACCAGCGTCTGTGGAGAGATCTGCTTGAATGCAATGTGTTTGAACTTTGTACTTCGCCTCTAGTCCTTGGGCACGCTCTTGCAAACGTGGCAAATCACGCGCGACCAGCACAACGTTGTAGTTGTTATCTGCCAATAACCTAGTGAAACTTTCACCAATTCCAGCAGTTGCTCCAGTGACTAATGCCCACGATGCCATTTATGCCCCAATTCCTGCTGGATCCTCATCCCTAATGTGCCAGCTACTGCCGTATGAGGCGATTAAATCCAAGAACGGTTTTGGTTCAAGCCATTCAGGACCAACAACACCAACTGGATTCCATGTGCCATTGGCAATCAACTCCATAGCAATAACAGGATTTATAGCAGTTTGCCATACAACTGCTTGGTCTCCGTAATTGTCCATGGACCATTTATTGTCGACGACGTTATAGATGTAGCAGGCGTAAGGCTTGCCTACTTTATCTAAACCTTTCACATGTGCACCTGCGCAAGTTTTACCGTGCATAAGCGGACCTATTTTTGCCGGATCAGGCAATAGCGAGGCTAGGAAATCACGAGGTGCAATTTCCATACCGCGATAATTCACCTTTTCCTTTTTTGATAAACCAAGAATGTGAATAGTCTTTAAGGTGTTGATGAAATCTGCCCCAAGTCCATATTTGAAAGAAACATGATTCGCCTTAACCTTTTTCGGGATAAGTACTACCTCTTCATGTTCAACATCTACACATTCAACAGGGCCAATACCTTCAGGAAAATCAAAAACTACCCCACCAGAAAACGGCTCAGATGTATGCCATTTACCGTTGTCCCAAAGCAAAGGTGCGTTTAAGCACTCTTCAATAGTTGTCCAGATTGAAAATGATGGAGCAAACTCATAACCATCAACAGTTAGATTAGAACCATCTAAAATTGTTACTGCATCAATTTCACTAAACAAGTAATCCTGGGCATAGCGCGCAAAAATATCGCTCATTCCTGGTTCGATTCCGATACCAATCAGTGCGTATTTTCCATTCTTTTCCCAAGCTTCAGCCTGGGCAAATTGCTCATCGCCTAACATGACGCCTGTTTTTGTGAATGGTTCAGTTGGATGTGCCTTTGAGAGTGACATCGCCATATCCATGTAGTTGACGCCGGTATTTTGTGCAGCGGTAAAGATCTGCATCACAAAGCGTGGATCTACCGCGTTAATTACAACATCAGGATTGACCTTTCGAATCAATCCTTCGAGCGCCACCAGATCGCCGGCATCCACCTCCACTGAAGTAAATCGTGGGTCTTGGATTTTCTGGGTGACAGCGTGCGCTTTTGAAGCATCGTAATCAGCGATAACTAACTCAGTGATAAATGACTTACGGGATGCGATATTTGCGATTGCACT
>CANHFN010000003.1 GCA_947459935.1 Actinomycetota bacterium | reverse complement strand
TTTAGATGCAGGTGCTTCAACAGGTGGTTTCACTGATGTTTTGTTGCGCAGAAATGCTGGTCATGTCGTAGCCGTTGATGTTGGTTATGGGCAGTTAGCGTGGGGTTTGCGCCAAGATGAGCGAGTAACTGTTCTAGACAGAACTAATATCCGTCATCTAACAGGAGACATGGTGGGAGAGCCGATCGACTTAGTCGTTGCTGACCTTTCATTCATTTCACTTACCTTGGTTCTTCCAGCTTTGGCTGCTGTTTCCAAACCTGAAGCTGATTTTGTGTTGATGGTAAAACCCCAGTTCGAAGTTGGTCGTGAAAGGCTAGGAGCAGGTGGTGTAGTTCGTGACTCTGCCTTGCGCAAGTCGGCTGTCATTGAAGTTGCAGATTCTGCCTTCGATGTTGGACTTGGCACCTTAGGAATAACTGCTAGCCCACTGCCGGGTCCTGCCGGAAATGTTGAATACTTTCTATGGTTGCGCAGAGGCGCTCCTGAGATCGATCATGAAATGCTTGATCAAGCCATAGCGATTGGACCACAGTGAAGCGAAATTTATTGATCGTATGTAATCCAGGACGAGTTGATGCAGTAGTTGCTGCGGTTGAATTGCAGCAAAATCTTGCCTCGACTTTCGGAATCTACACAATCTCCGATGTTGAGATACCTGGAATTAACAAATCCTCCTTGGCTGATCTTCCAGACCTTGAAGTTGCTGTTGTCCTCGGCGGTGATGGAACGATGTTACGTGCTGCAGAAGTTGCCCAAGTGCGCGATATTCCATTGCTGGGCGTGAACTTGGGGCATGTTGGCTTTTTGTCTGAAGTTGAACGCTCAAAGATTGTAGATGTCATACATGCTCTAGTGAATAAGACATATGTCATCGATCCTCGCATCACTCTTGGATATTCAGTCGAAAGAGATGGCCAAGTAGTAACAAGTGGTTGGGCTCTCAATGAGGTGACAGTAGAGCGTGAAAAAGCCACGATGGTGGAACTCTTTCTCGAAATTGATGGACGTCCAATATCACGATGGGGTTGTGATGGTTTGATCTGTGCAACACCTACAGGTTCAACTGCCTATGCATTCTCTGCCGGTGGTCCAATTCTCTGGCCAGAGGTTGATGCGTTAGTTGTCCTACCAATTTCCGCCCATGCTCTATTTTCGCGTCCACTGGTAATCTCACCGACATCAAAGATAGCCGTTGGAATTGAATCATCTGAAGCCTTTTTATCTGCAGATGCACTTCGCAAATTTGAGTTGCAAAGAGGCGACCGAGTTATGGTCACGAGAGATCCCAGAGTTATCCAATTGGCTCACTTAAAAAACACCGTTTTTAGCGATCGCTTGGTAGCAAAATTCAAACTACCAGTTGAAGGATGGCGTGGTGAGTGAACGCACTTTTCTTGAAGAGATAACTATCCGCTCTATCGGTGTCATAGATCAATCAACGCTAGAGATATCCAAAGGTTTAACAGTTTTAACTGGTGAAACCGGGGCTGGTAAAACAATGATTTTGACCGCTTTAAACCTGATTTTGGGCGGTAAGGCAGACAGTGCTTTGGTTCGTAAAGGTAGTGAGAGATTAGTTGCTAGTGGACGTTTTAGTATCCCAAAGTCCTCGGAGCATTTATTTGAAGATGTTTTGGTTGAAGATGGTGAATTGATTGTTACACGCACTGTGGCAGCAGATGGAAAAAGCAAAGCAACAACCAATGGAATCAGTACAACTGCAGGCACATTGTCGATTGTTGGTGAAAATTTGGTTGAAGTCCACGGACAAGCCGCAAATCAGAACATTACAAAGAGTTCGAGGCAACGCGAGCTGGTCGATCGTTTTGGACAAATTGACCTGGGTGACTACCAAAGAGCCTTGAGTAGTTATCACGAGTTAAAAGAGCGGATTTCTACCTTAAAGAAAAGTATTGCGCAAAAGGATAAAGAGCTATCCGAGTTGCGAGAGTTCGCTAATGCATTCAAGAAATTGAATCCATCGGTGGGGGAGTATGCCGAGATCGATTTGGAAATAGCGCGTCTTTCAAGCGTTGAAGAGTTTCGTTTAGCTACTGCTCAGGCAACTGCAGCCATAGAAGATGAAGAGGCTGGATCCTTGACATCAATTGGTGTGGCACGACGAGCACTTGAGGCAGCTAGAAGTAAGGATCCTCAACTAGAGGCTATTTATCAGCAACTAAGTGAAAGTTTTTTCCTACTAGATGATGCACAAACCGCTCTTAATTCTTATCAAAGCAAATTGGAAGCCGATCCTGTTCGGCTAGATTTTCTGCACGCCCGTAAAGCCGAAATCAATACCTTAATCAAGAAATTCGGTGGTTCAGGCTCTCATGAGCAAGAGCTCGCCGAATTAATCGTGCGCTTTAAGAACTCCTCTGATTCCATAGCTGATCTTGAGGGTGGAGATCAGCGCTTGGAAGAACTTGAAGTCGAGCTATCGGCTAACAAGAAAGTACTTCTTAAGACGGCACAAAACCTTTCTGAAAGACGTATCAAGTCTGCGGAACAACTCTCGAAATTAGTAACAGCAGAGATTCAACAATTATCTATGCCTCATGCATCATTTGTGGCAAAAGTAGAAACCGCCGATTACTCAGCGCCAAAGGAATCTGATTTCACAGCACATGGTTGTGATGAAATTGCAATGTTTATTCAAGGCCATAAAGATGCACCGCTTGTTGCGCTAGCAAAAGGAGCATCAGGTGGTGAGATGTCACGTGTTATGTTGGCACTTGAAGTAGTAATTGCCACAACACATCCAATTGGAACCTATGTTTTTGATGAGGTTGATGCAGGCGTTGGAGGAAAGGCGGCAATAGAAGTTGGTAAGCGATTACATCAATTGGCTCAACACGCACAAGTAATCGTGGTTACTCATCTGCCACAAGTAGCAGCCTGGGCGGATAGCCATTTTGTTGTGACTAAAAATAATGACGGAACAGTGAGCCAGAGCGATGTTCGAAACGTGTCGGGGGAGGATCGCATTGAAGAGATAGCCCGCATGTTGGCTGGTCTGGAGAACTCATCTAGTGCCCGTGAGCACGCCACGGAGCTACTTTCGCTCAAGGTGTAGTTGTAGGGCAGATTTGAATGATAGGTTTGACTCCCATGGGCCAAGCACATGTGACTAAACATTTATTCGTAACTGGCGGAGTCGCCTCAAGTTTAGGTAAAGGACTCACCGCTTCAAGTCTTGGAAGATTACTGGTAGCTCGAGGCATACGCGTAACAATGCAAAAACTAGATCCCTACTTAAACGTGGACCCTGGCACCATGAATCCATTCCAACACGGTGAGGTGTTCGTTACCGATGATGGTTCTGAAACAGATTTAGACATCGGACACTACGAACGGTTCTTGGATCGCAATCTTCATGGATCTGCAAATGTAACAACGGGGCAGGTCTATTCCCGTGTGATCGCACGAGAGCGACGTGGTGAGTATCTAGGCGAGACAGTCCAAGTGATTCCACACATTACGAATGAAATCAAAGAACGAATTCTCGCAATGGCTGGTCCTGACATCGATCTAGTGATTACTGAGGTCGGCGGAACAGTGGGAGACATAGAGTCACAGCCTTTCCTTGAAGCAATCCGACAGATTCGGCAAAACGTTGGTCGTGACAATGTCTTTTACTTACATGTTTCTTTGGTTCCCTACATTGGTCCTTCCGGTGAATTGAAAACTAAGCCGACTCAGCACTCAGTAGCAGCGCTACGAAGTATTGGTATCGCACCTGATGCCATCGTCTTGCGCTCTGATCGCGAGATACCTGAAGGTGTTAAGAAGAAGATTTCTCTGATGTGTGACGTGGATTCAGAAGCCGTTGTTGCTGCCGTTGATGCACCATCGATTTATGACATTCCAAAGGTCCTCCACAGTGAAGGCCTTGATTCATATGTCGTAAAACGCCTTGGCTTTGAATGTCATGACGTTGTGTGGGGTGATTGGGATGAGTTACTGGAGAAAGTCCACCATCCAAAACACACCGTTAAGGTTGGCTTGGTTGGTAAGTACATCGATCTTCCTGATGCCTACCTTTCAGTATCTGAAGCTTTGCGAGCAGGCGGATTTGCTAACTTAGCCAAAATAGAAATTGTCTGGATAGCAAGTGATGAATGTGAAACTGCAGAAGGTGCAAGAAAACATTTGCAAGGAGTCGATGCAATATGCGTGCCTGGCGGATTTGGTATTCGCGGTATCGAAGGAAAAGTTGGAGCTCTTAAGTATGCACGTGAGAACAAGATCCCTACTTTGGGATTGTGTTTAGGTTTACAATGCATGGTCATTGAAGCTGCACGAAATCTTGCTGGAATTAATGATGCTATCTCTGCAGAATTTTCAGATGCTGGCACACCTGTTATTGCCACAATGGATGATCAAAAAGATGTTGTGTCTGGCAAGGGCGACATGGGTGGAACTATGCGCTTAGGACTCTATAAAGCAGATCTACTGGCAGGATCGGTAGTTGCAACAACTTATGGATCAACTGAAGTTTCTGAACGCCATCGTCACCGTTATGAAGTAAACAACGAATACCGTGAACAGATTTCGAGTGCTGGCCTTGTTTTCTCGGGAATGTTTAAGGAACGAGACCTAGTGGAGTTTGTAGAACTTCCAAAAGAGGTGCATCCTTACTACGTAGGCACGCAAGCTCACCCTGAGCTGCGTTCACGCCCAACGCGACCACACCCATTGTTCATTGGTTTGATAGCAGCGGCGGTAGCAGCGAAAGGCTGATCATGATCGTTGGCGTTCCACGTGAAATTAAAGTTCATGAATCAAGGGTTGCCCTTACGCCAGAAGGAGTCTCTGAACTAGTTGCTGCCGGACACAAAGTCCTCATTCAAGATGGCGCTGGAATCGGGTCAGCAATTACTAATGAGGATTACTTGGCAGCAGGAGCAACAATTGTTGAAACTGCAGATGATGTTTGGAATACAGCAGAACTTGTTCTAAAGGTAAAAGAACCAATAGAACCTGAGTATTCAAAGATGCGCAAAGGGCAAACCCTTTTCACCTATTTGCATTTAGCCGCCTCAAAGGCCTGCACCGATGCTTTAGTGAGTTCTGGAATCACTGCAATTGCCTATGAAACAGTCGAAGTTAACGGAGCATTGCCTCTGCTCTCACCAATGAGCGAAGTTGCGGGAAGACTTGCAACGCAGGTTGGAGCAAGTGCATTACAAAAGCCTCATGGCGGCAGAGGAGTGTTACTAGGTGGAGTACCTGGAGTTGCACCTGGCCGGGTTGTAGTAATTGGCGGGGGAGTTGCCGGTTTAAATGCCGCCGTCATTGCCTTAGGTATGGGCGCTGATGTCACGGTGTTCGATAGATCAATCAGTAGATTGCAGTACATCGACACTGTTTATGGTGGTCGTATCAAAACTCTTGTAGCTTCAAAACATGCAATCGAACGCGAAGCTAAACAAGCTGATTTAGTCATTGGAGCCGTATTAGTCCACGGTGCAAAAGCACCGAAACTGATTTCAAATTCTCTGGTTTCACAAATGAAGAGTGGTTCGGTGTTAGTTGATATCGCAATAGATCAAGGTGGATGTTTTGAGGATTCCAAACCTACAACTCACGCTGAACCAACATTTAATGTTCACAATTCAGTGTTCTACTGTGTAGCAAACATGCCAGGTGCCGTCCCGGTTGCCTCTACTTATGCACTCACAAATGCGACTTTGCCCTACGCACTTGCTCTTGCAAACCATGGCTGGAAAGAGGCATGTCAAAAAGACTCTAATTTGGCCAAGGGATTAAACGTTCATGAAGGAAGGATTTACTACGCAGCTGTTGCCCAGGCGCATGGTTACCCATCCGTTGAACTTTGATATAGCCACCTCCTCCTTCCTCAATCATTTGCAGATTGAGAGAGGGTTAGCAGTTAATTCCATTGCGGCCTATCGACGAGATCTTGCCAAGTTTTCAATCTTTCTCGGAAGTAAGTCACTTTCAGAAGTTGATTCCAATACGATCAACGAGTTTGAAATTTCTTTACGTGAGGCAAAGCTTTCAGTGGCCAGCATCAACAGGGTTGATTCAACATTGCGTTCCTTTTTCAAGCATCTGCAACAAGAGTATGGATATGCAGATCCAACCTTAGAGATTGCCCCTCAAAAATCTGCAAGACGTCTTCCAAAAGCGCTGACAATTACCCAAATTGTTTCGATGATTGATGTGGCCTATCGAGAAGGTCAACCAATTACTGCACGGGACCAAGCGATGCTGGAATTGCTCTATAGCAGTGGCGCTAGAGTCAGTGAATTGATTGGGATAAATGTCAATGATTTAAGTTCCATAGATACTAGTGATGGGAAAGTCACCACGCTAAAACTCAGAGGTAAAGGGTCAAAAGAGCGGATAGTTCCGCTGGGATCTTTTGCGACAAAGGCAGTTGAAAATTATTTAGTGAGAGTCAGACCTGATTTAGCTTCTAAAAGTTCGAAGGTGACGTCAGCTCTTTTTCTTAACTCACGCGGTAGTCGAATTTCTAGACAGTCTGCTTGGCAAATGGTTTTAGATGCCGCAGATGCTGCGGGCATAACTGAGAATGTGTCGCCTCACGTGTTTAGACATTCATATGCGACGCACTTATTAGATGGTGGTGCAGATATTCGCGTGGTGCAAGAACTTTTGGGCCATGCATCAGTCACGACAACACAGATTTATACACTCGTTACTATCGATAAAGTGCGTGAAAGTTACGCATTGGCTCACCCTCGAGCCAAATAGATCTTTTATAGTCCGCGCAATCTACGTGCCAAAATACTTTGGTCACCTTTTGCTTCAAGGTCGGCGATGATGACAGCTATTGATTCACGAACAATTCTGCCGCGATCGACTGCAAGGCCTAAATCACCACGTAGTTGAAGACGCGCTTGATCAAGATCAAAGAGCTCATCTGGTGACAAGTAAACAGTGATTTTTTCATCGTGACGTTCACGTCCTGATGGAGAACGATCCACTGTTGTGACGCGACGACGAGCAATAGTTCGAACACCCTTTTTGGATGATGCAGCCTTTGGTGTTGCAATAGCAGGTGGGACTAGGGGAGCTGCAGCCTCTTGCAACGGTTGTGTTGGGACTGCGCTCAGTGCCGGTGCTGTTGAACGGAATAGTTCATCTGCTCCTGGAAGGTTTGCTCTGCGTGTCATCGTGCGCCTCCTCTGGCGATAAGTTCTCGTGCTAAACGTCTATATGAAGCTGCGCCACCTGAAGATGTTGCATAGGTTGTAATTGGTTCTCCAACGACAGTTGTCTCAGGGAAGCGAATGGTTTTTGCAATGATTGTTTCGAAAACATCCTCTGGGAACTGCTCAAGAATGCGCTCAAGAACTTGCCGATTGTGAGAGGTTTTCTTGTCATACATCGTCGCAAGAATTCCGATTAGACGCAGGTTGGGATTAAGGAATGTCTTCACCTTGTCTAGATTTCCTTTGAGTTCAATGAAGCCGTGAAGTGCGAAGTACTCACATTGCATCGGAACGATAACTTCATCAGAAGCAACGAGTGCGTTGATGGTTAGTTGTCCCATAGTTGGCTGGCAGTCGATCAAAATAACATCGTAGTAATCTCGAAGTGGAGCAAGTGCTCGCTTTAAATACTGTTGGCCACCGATTTCGGCACCAAGAGTTGTTTCTGCTGTTCCTAGATCGCGGTTAGCTGGCAAGAAATCCAAGCCTGGTACTGAGGATTTCAAAACGATGTCATCGACGTTAGCCGTTGGCGTCATCAAGGCGTAGTAAACAGTTTGTTCTAAAGGCAATGAATGTGCATTCACGCCAAGGCCTAGAGACAAGCCACCTTGTGGATCAAAGTCCACTAACAAAACACGGCGGCCCATTTCTGCAAGTGCTGCGCCTAGATTGATGGTGCTCGTTGTCTTGCCAACCCCGCCTTTTTGGTTAAAGATCGAGATTACCTTTGCGCTGCCATGCTCCTTAAGAGCTACAGGTGCAGGAAAGTTTTGGGCAGTCTTGCCAAGGAGAGTTGATGTAGTTGCTACATCCTCCGCAATTGTCGATTTAGCGTTCAATCTTCAAACCTCTTTCCTGATATATGCAGGAGCCTATGCGTTACACAGAAAACAGGCAAGCGTGAAGTAAGGTGCCACAGTGAGTATTACAGGCGACATCTCTGTCGAGTCAGAAACTGATGTAAACGCGGCCTCTGGCGGCTTCTCAGTCCACCTGGCTAACTTTGATGGCCCCTTTGATCTGCTACTTCAGCTGATTTCCCGCCACAAGATGGATGTCACGGAAGTTTCCCTGAGCATCGTTACCGATGAATTTATCTCCTTTATTCGTGGACTTGAAGAGTCTGGACAAGGCTGGGAACTCGAACAGGCAACAGAATTCTTAGTTGTCGCAGCCACCTTGTTGGATCTAAAGGCGGCCCGGCTACTGCCTTCTGGTGATGTTGAAGATGAAGAGGATCTGGCACTTCTTGAGGCGAGAGACCTTTTGTTTGCCCGCCTTCTGCAATACCGAGCTTTCAAAGAAATTGCAGCAACCTTTAGCGAGCGCATAGCCGCAGCGGACAAGTCTTTCGCCCGAGTAGTCTCTCTGGACCCCGCGCTGGCAGCCCTGCTTCCTGAGGTGCTTATTGGGGTGGGAGCTCAGCGCTTTGCCGCTATCGCAGAGCGCGTCTTAACTCCCAAGGTTGCCCCTGTGGTGGCCGTCCAGCACCTCCACACGAGCCTTGTGAGCGTGGCTGAGGAGTCCAGGATGGTTGTTGAGGCTCTGCGACATTCCAAGAGTCTGAACTTTAGAAACCTGATAGCTGATGCCGATAGCACCTTGGTAGTAGTAGCCCGCTTTCTTGCGTTATTAGATCTCTATCGCCAAGGAGTATTGCGCTTTGATCAGGTAATTGCTCTGGGGGAGCTGCAAATTACCTGGACCGGCAGCCTGGAGGGCGATGTCGAAATCACCGATGAGTTTGATATTCCCGTTGTTTTAGAGATGGAAGAATCGACAGAAAGTGGTGAAAATGTCTAATGTAGAAGTTGAACGTTCGATTGAGGCAATCTTGATGGTGGTCGATGAACCCGTAACTGAGATAGTTCTCGCGCAAGTTCTTGAGCGGCCAGTCGAGGAGATTGAAACTGCTTTGGCATCCCTTGAAGGCAGTTATGAGGATCGTGGCTTCTCTCTTCGCAAAGTCAATGGGGGATGGCGTTTTTACAGCCATCCCAACTACTCAGCCGTGGTGGAAAAATTTGTTCTAGACGGGCAGCAATCTCGTTTGACTCAAGCTGCGTTAGAGACACTATCGGTCATTGCATACCGTCAGCCTGTGTCCAGAGCCCGCGTTTCGGCTATCCGTGGGGTTAACGTGGAAGCTGTAATGAAGACCCTAATCACTCGCGGCCTAGTTGAAGAATCTGGACTAGAGCACGAAACGGGAGCGATTCTATATAAGACGACAAGTTACTTCCTTGAGCGCCTGGGATTGAACTCACTAGAAGATCTCCCAGCGCTAGCGCCGTACCTTCCAGATCTAGATGGCCTGGATGAGATTCTCGATTCGCTAACTGACTAGCCTTTCGGCTATCCTTACCTCCTGACTGTCGGGAGGATAGCCATGGCCCAGATGAGGCTTAACAAGATAATCGCTGATGCCGGTATTACTAGCCGTCGCGGAGCTGATGAATTAATTGAAGATGGCCGAGTCGCCGTCAATGGAATCATTATTCGGGAGATGGGCAGCAAATTCGACCCAGAAATAGATCACGTGATGGTTGATGGTGAGACAATTAGCAGAACTTTGACTAAGTCTTATCTTGCACTTCATAAACCCAAAGGTGTTTTGTCTACGATGTTTGACCCAGAAGGTCGCCCTTCCTTAGATGACTTTATTGATCTGCGAAAGGAGCGACTTTTCCATGTTGGTCGCCTTGATAAGGACTCCGAAGGACTGATTTTGCTCACCAATGATGGGGATTTAACCTTCAGGGCTACCCATCCATCCTTCGGACTAGAAAAGACCTACATCATTGAATTCGATGGAGTTTTGCCTACAGGGATCGATAAGGTCCTTTTAAAGGGAGTGGAACTCGAAGATGGGATGGGACGAGTTTTGACCTTCAAGCAACTGTCCCCAAAATGGATCGAGGTCTCAATTCACGAAGGTCGATATCACATCATTCGTCGACTCATGGAAGCTGTGGGTGTAGATGTCCTTCGGCTTATCAGAACTAAGTTTGGTCCGATATCCCTGGGGGATACACCTGAAGGACGTTGGAGAGACCTCAATGACGGAGAGTTGATGAATCTACGAAAGGCTTTAGATTTATAACGATTTAATTATAAATAGATATTGTGTTTATTACCGTTATATCTATTTGTAGATAATAACTTTGAGTTTAAGGTTTTATCGACAAAGCCGAAGCGTGATATGCCCCAAACTATAGATTTATCGACATTAATTTGGGCGCTAGATGTTAGGAGAACTAATCAATACCTCCAGACGATTGTAGTAAAGGGCTTTAACTGTTAAACAGTTTTATCGATAAATGAGTAATCAAATACTCACGAAAAATGGCGAGGAAAGGTACCCTTATCCCATGGCAATACGGGCAATACGAGGAGCTATCCAAGTTCCGGAAAACACGGCAGGCGATATCGCTGCCGGTGTCCAGGAGCTAATTGCTGCAATTTTAAAGGCCAACGAATTAACCCCGTCAGAGGTCATCTCAGTATTTTTCACCAGCACGGCTGATCTAAATGCCGCCTTCCCGGCTGCTGCCTGCCGCGAAATGGGTTTTGCCAATGTGCCCCTTATCGGCTCTGTGGAGGTTGATGTTCCCGGTGCTCTTGATAGGACTGTCAGGGCAATGCTGCATGTAGAGACCGATCGCTCTCCTGAGCAAATCACGCACATTTACCTGCATGGAGCTGTCTCTCTTCGCAGAGATATCGCCCAATAATGCTCCAAAAAGTCCGCATAGTGGGCTCGGGGCTGATCGGCACCTCGATAGGCCTAGGTTTAGTGCAGCGTGGAATTTCGGTTCAAATGGTGGATTCTGATTCTTCCGCGCAAGCTTTGGCGAGGGATCTTGTTGGTGGGGTAGAGGTCACTAGTCCAGAGTTGGTCATCCTTGCTCTACCCACTTCTAAGTTGCCGCTGGTCATTGAAGGCGAAGTACAACTAAACCCACACTCTACGTTTATGGATGTTGGTAGTGTTAAAAATGAAGTTCTACTTCAGGTTCAGACATTTTCAGGGCTTTCCACGAGGTTTTTGCCCACCCACCCCATGGCGGGCCGTGAAATCGGCGGCGCAGCCTCCGCAAGGGCTGATCTATTCCAGGGACGCAGTTGGATACTTACGCCTGACCAGGAATGCTCAGATGAGTCGAAAAGTCTTGTCCTTGAGTTGATACATCATCTGGGGGCCACGCCAATTGAACTCCCAGCCGATGCCCATGACGCTGCCGTGGCAAGAATCTCTCATCTGCCTCAGGTCGCAGCATCGCTGGTCGCAAAGCAATTATCAGGCACGCCAGCTGAATGGATGGAGTTAGCAGGTCAAGGCTTAAGAGATACGACTCGCATTGCAGGGTCAGATGAAAATCTCTGGAAAGAGATCATTTACAGCAATCGAGCGGAAATTTCAGAATTACTAATAAATCTACAAAACGATCTAACCGCGATGATCAACTCTCTTGATGATCCTTCCAAGATCGCAGAGTTAATTGCTGCAGGAAGAGATGGCAAGGCGCTGATTCCTGGAAAGCACGGCGGAAAAGCGCGTGAATATAGTTACTTACCGATTGTGATTGATGATAAACCGGGTCAACTTGCTGCGATCTTTAACGAATGCGCTGCAATGGAAGTTAACGTGGAAGATTTATCTATTGAGCATTCACCAGGACAACTAAGTGCTTTGATCACATTGTCATTGTCGGCTCAGGATGCTGAGAAATTATCCAACCATCTAACATCGATCGGATGGAATGTTCATCCGGTTCGCAAATAGAAGTAGGCTGACTACATGGGCATAATCGTTGCTATAGATGGCCCGAGTGGCGCAGGTAAGTCAAGCACGGCAAAAGCTATTGCAGTTCGCGCTGGATGGAATTATCTAGATACAGGTGCTTTATACCGTGCTGTTACGTGGCTTGCCTTAGAACACAAATGTGAAGAAGCATTTTCTATTCTGCAAGCTATCAAGGATCATCCGATTAAATTCGATGCTGATCCACAGTCACCAAATGTTTATGCCGGTTCAACTCAGATTACACATGCGATCCGTGGAACATCTGTCACTGAAAATGTCTCGCGTATTAGTGCAATCCCAGAAATCCGACATGAGTTGTTAAGGCTGCAGCACTTCATTATTGATTCAGCAGAACGTGGAATTGTTGTCGAAGGGCGAGATATAGGAACTGTTGTTGCACCAGAGGCTGGATTAAAGATTTACTTGACGGCAGATCTTGATGCACGTGCGGTGCGTCGTGAGACTGAAATCGAGGACAAAAACATTGATGTTAAAGCATCTCTAGATAGTCGCGATGTTGTTGATTCAACGCGTGCAGTTTCGCCTTTAACTAGGGCAACGGACGCAGTGGAAGTTGATTCAACCTATTTGGACTTAGATGAAACGATTGAGCGCATTTGGGAACTGCTCAAGAAACGTAATTTGCTGGGACTTCCGATTGTTGCAATATTGGGTCGCCCGAATGTTGGAAAATCTACTTTGATTAATCGTTTCTTAGGTCGCAGAGAAGCTATTGTTGAGGACATACCGGGTGTTACTCGAGATCGTGTTCAGTATGAATGTGAGTGGGGTGGTCGCCGCTTTATCATTATGGACACAGGTGGCTGGGAAGCTAAGCCTGATGGTATCTCTGTGCAGGTAAGTGCTGGTTCTGAATTAGCGATGCAAGAAGCAGATGTACTTGCATTTGTTGTAGATGCACAAGTTGGTGCTTTAGATGAAGATGACATTCTTGTGCAGCATTTGCGAAAAGCAAAGAAACCAACAATATTAATTGGCAATAAAGTTGACGGGGAACGTGAAGAAGCCGAAGCTCATGGATTATGGAGCCTCGGCTTAGGTGAACCTCGATTTGTTTCAGCACTACATGGTCGCGGCAGTGGTGATTTGCTGGATCACATAGTCGCTGTTCTGCCTGAAGTCGGCCGGGCGCAGAATCAAGATGGATATCGAAAGGTCGCTCTGATTGGTCGACCAAATGTTGGAAAATCTTCCTTGTTCAATGCAATAGCAGGTGAGTCACTGTCGATTGTCGATGATGCTGCGGGAACAACTCGTGATCCTGTTGACTCATTGCTCTCATTTGGTGGATCTACTTGGAGATTTATCGATACCGCGGGATTAAAAAAGCGTGCGAATCAAGATTCAGGAACTGACTACTACGCATCGCTTCGAACCGCTACCGCGTTAGAGCGTTGTGAAGTTGCTGTCGTTGTCTTAGATGCATCTGAACCGATCACTGAGCAGGATTTGCGAGTGATCACCATGGTTGAAGAAGCGGGCAAAGCGATGGTGATCGTGATGAACAAATGGGATTTGGTCGACGAGGATCGTCGCAATCAGTTAGACCGAGAAATCGATAGGCACTTGGATCAGGTCGAGTGGGCACAGCGGGTAAACATTGCGGCCAAGACTGGCTGGCACCGAGATCGTCTGGCCCCAGCCCTTCGCACAGCGTTAGATAGTTGGGAGCGCCGAGTTCCAACTGCCAAACTCAATTCCTTCTTGGGCGCACTCATTGGAGCAACACCGCCACCAGTTCGCGGTGGAAAGCAGCCAAAGGTTTACTACGCAACCCAAGCTGGTATTGCTCCTCCGAAATTTGTGGTGTTTTCTAGTGGGTGGATTGAGGCCTCTTACAGACGCTTCATCGAGCGCCGCCTGCGTGAAGAGTTCAAGTTCCCAGGTACTCCGGTTCAGGTGGCAATTAGAGTCAAGGAGCGCGATAAGGAATGAGCAGTTCTGTGATCAGCGTTCCTAACGCCCTCACCTTTCTGCGCTTTCTAGGCATCCCACTTTTCATTTATCTCACCCTGAGTGTGGAAGCAGATGGTTGGGCGATCGTTGTTTTAGCCATCGGTGGTGCCACTGATTACTTTGATGGAAAAATCGCTCGGGCATGGAATCAAACATCTCGCTTTGGAGAGTTAGCAGACCCGGCGATAGATCGCCTTTATATCCTGGCCATCCTTATTGTCTTTCTCATCAGAGACATAATCCCTACCTGGATGATTCTTATCATTGTCGGCCGGGACATAGTTTTAGGATTGCTAACAATCATCATGAATAGAAAAGGGATTCCTCCTTTCACCGTTACTTATTTGGGTAAAGCGGCAACCTTTAACTTGATGTATGCCTTTCCATTTCTCCTCTTGGCTCAATCAGATGGATTCGTGGGTACGATTGCATTTGTTTTGGGGTGGAGTTTTGCCATCTGGGGGATTGCCCTCTACATTTCGACAGGTATTAGTTACGCGCGCCAAGGCATTTGGCAGATGAGAGGGAACCATGTCATCAATTCCTAATGAATTGTCATATACCAAAGAACATGAGTGGGTCTCATCTGAAGCGTTGGTTTTCACCATGGGAATCACTGACTACGCCCAAGCTGCACTAGGTGACATTGTTTATGTACAGCTTCCAAAAGTTGGCGAAACGGTAACAGCTGGAAAAGTGTGTGGTGAAGTTGAATCCACGAAGAGCGTTTCTGATATCTATGCACCAGTGACCGGAACTATTGTTGCGATTAATGATTCACTATCTAATTCCCCGGAAACAATCAACTCAGATCCCTACGGTGGGGGATGGTTGGCAAAAATCGAGGTGGCTGAAGCCCCTTCTGACCTTCTAACCGCTGCTCAGTACGGCGAATTAACCGCTTGACCTTATTCCTCTAACTCTCTAGTGTCACCCTTAAGTTGAGAGTGAGGAGGTGGGGAAGATGGCTGCAGAACAATCGCAGAATGAGTTAACCACCACCCTTCATCTTGGATTACGTGAAGTTAGCAATTCCCCTGCTAGCAACTTAGATGAGCAATTATCTTTACTCTCCTCAGAAGATCGAGAAGTGCTGGCTGAGATACAAAACTCCGCCGGAGAAAAGGCCATGATCGTCATCGCTCGTGGAGCTCGAAAAGGTTCACGTTTCTTGATAACTGCAGAAGGCGCAAGCATTGGTCGATCATCAGATAGTGCAATTTTCTTAGATGATGTAACGGTCTCTAGAACGCACGCGGTTATCGAAAAAGTTGGAAAGAATTTTGTTTTGAAAGATTCAGGTTCTCTTAACGGGACCTACATGAATAATGTGTCAGTCACAGAACATGAACTTGTTTCAGGTGACGAATTTCAAATTGGTAAATTTCATTTGCTTTTTATTGGTTCAAAAAACTAAAGATAATTAACACGAAGAAACTAGGGGAGTAGTCATGGCAGTTCCAGCACGCGCGTACTTAAGTATCGGGGAAGTTCTCAATCGACTGCGAGGAGATTTCGCAGACATCACAATCTCGAAAATTCGTTTTCTAGAATCTGAAGGATTGATTGAGCCTCAACGCACGCCCTCTGGATATCGCAAATTCACTAGCTCTGATCTAGAACGCCTACGGTATGTGCTTCTGGCGCAACGTGATCAATACCTGCCTTTGAAGGTTATCAAAGACAACCTGGATGCGATTGATCGAGGCCTGCAACCAGCAGCAGTTGGTGGGGTACCACGTCCCAATATTGGCCTTGCAACAATTGATGGTGAAATGGCACCGAGTGCTTTTGGTGAAGTTAGCGAAATGCGTCTCTCTCGGGAAGAGTTGTTGAAAAACAGTGGCCTTGCAGAAGAGCACCTCGTTGAACTTGAGGGATATGGATTGATAGCACCACGTGGTCGTCATTACGACGGAGATGCATTAGCGATTGCAAAGGCCGTGACAGAGATGGGTGGCTTTGGTATCGAAGCTCGTCACCTTCGTTCTTTTAAATCAGCTGCAGATCGCGAAATCGGTTTAATCGAACAAGTGATCACGCCATTGACTCGTCAAAAGAGCGCTGAATCTAAGGCTCGCGCTGAAGAGGTTCAGAAAGAGATTGCCTCTCTTTCGATTCGCCTTCATTCAGCACTCGTGCGCGGTGGCCTTAACCGCCTTCGTTAATAGGTCGCCTCTTTCATGTTAATCCCAATGGAGGTCGTAGGTGTCCGGGTTGAGATGCCTTCCAACCAACCGATAGTTCTTCTTAAGGAAATCGATGGCTCTCGCTTTCTACCTTTGTGGGTGGGGGCTGTGGAAGCAACAGCAATAGCTTTTGCTCAGCAAGGAGTTGAGCCGCCTCGTCCATTAACTCATGACTTGATGAACAATCTTCTAGACATTTTGGATGCGACCTTGACGACAGTCCACCTGACAGAGATCAAGGATGGAATCTTCTTCGCCACCATGAACCTGCGGGATTCCAACGGGGGACAACTGAGCCTTTCTGCCAGACCATCAGATGCGATCGCCTTGGCGGTTCGAAGCCATAGCAACATCTTGGCCACGCAAGAGCTGCTCGACGAGGTGGGAATTGAGATCCCACAGGGTGATGGTGAAAACCAAGAGGTTGAAAAGTTCCGTGAATTCCTGGATCAAATCAACCCTGAAGACTTTGTGGGATAGCCAGAACCCTCAACCTAAAGTAGAGGTTTGGGTCGTGTCGCTCCTAGGTAACTGGGCGACTCGGGTTTACATTTATCTCACTCCCCAAGAGAAATGAGCCATTCCCCGTGAGCCCAGAAGAGCTAGAGATCGGCTACAGAGGCGCTACTGCTTGTTCCGCAGCAGGTATTACATACCGCCAATTAGATTACTGGGCCCGCACTGGATTAATTGAACCAAGTATTCGCACTGCAAGTGGCTCCGGAACTCAACGCCTGTATGGCTTTCGTGACATCTTGGTTTTAAAAATTGTTAAGCGATTACTAGATGCTGGGGTTTCGCTCCAAAATATTCGAACTGCGGTAGATCATTTGCGCAGTAGGGGAGTTACCGATTTAGAGCGAATTACTTTGATGAGTGATGGTGCTTCGATTTATGAGTGCTCAAGTCCTGATGAAATTATCGATCTTCTGCAGGGCGGTCAGGGTGTCTTTGGCATTGCCGTAGGCAAGGTCTGGCATGAGGTCGAAGGCTCTCTATCTGTACTACAGGGTGAAGTGAACGGCCAAGTTGTAGGTGGTCAAGATAACGATGAACTCTCGCTTCGTAGAAAGAGCAAAGGGGCTTAATTCACCTTATTCTTCACTCCTGCACTCGCACTTCTAGGCGAGAGGCATTGAACAGGATGAGGAATAGCTATGAGTCGCTCGTTTGAGGATCGCCATATAGGACCGACCTCGGCTGATGAGGCAACAATGTTGCAAGCGCTGGGCTATTCAGATTTAACATCATTTATCAAAGATGTTGTTCCAGAAAACATCGCCATTACAGGTGTTATTGAGAGTGCGATTGATACCGCAAAGAGTGAAGTAGAAGTAATTGCTGAGTTACGTGCCATTGCATCTGAAAACAAAGTTTTTTCTTCACTTATCGGTACTGGGTATTACGGGACGATAGTTCCACCGGTAATTAAGAGAAATGTATTAGAAAATCCCTCTTGGTATACCGCATACACGCCGTATCAACCTGAAATATCACAAGGTCGCTTGGAAGCACTTTTTGCTTTTCAAACAATGGTGTGTGAGTTAACCGCCCTCAACATTTCTAATGCTTCCATGCTAGATGAAAGCACTGCAGCAGCAGAAGCTATGACGCTTGCTCGTCGTGCTTCGAAGTTAAGCGATGATGCGGTTTTCTTGATCGAAGAGCATGTGCACCCGCAGACAAAAGCTGTTGTCATCACTCGTGCTAAGCCGCTTGGTATCAAAGTAGTAGAAATTGATTCCGGTCATGTTGTGCGTGATGGTTACGACGGTGAATTCTTCGGAGCGCTCTTGCAGTATCCCGACACAACCGGAACTGTGATTGATTATTCTTCATTTGCTGAATACGCGCACTCACGTGACGCACTTGTTATCGCAGCAACTGATCTTTTGGCGTTGACTTTGCTCAAAGCTCCGGGGGAGTGGGGCGCCGATATTGCTGTTGGAACTGCTCAGCGCTTTGGTGTGCCCATGGGATTTGGTGGTCCGCACGCAGGTTTCTTGGCTGTACGCACCGGGTTAGAGCGTTCTATGCCAGGTCGCTTAGTTGGTCAAAGTATTGATTCAACAGGTAAGCCAGCGTTCCGTTTAGCGTTGCAAACTCGTGAACAACATATTCGCCGAGACAAAGCAACGTCAAATATTTGTACAGCCCAAGTTCTCTTGGCCAACATGAGTGCATTTTATGCGATGTGGCATGGACCATCAGGTCTCAAAGATATTGCACAAAGAGTCAATGGTTTTGCATCACGGCTTCAGGCAGCGATCAACAACAGGGAAGATGTGCTCTTTGATACCGTCCATGTTGTTGTTGATAACGCCGATGAAATTCATGAAAAGGCGGTAGCTAAGGGTATTAACTTCCGAAAAGTAAGTTCGAATCAACTTCGAATCTCATTTGACGAAGAAACAACAGAGGAACTTTTTGCTGAAGTCTTATCAATCCTGGGCGTTAAAGATGCGACGGGGGAGGCGATCCCTGCCAAGTTCCGACGAACAAGTAAATATCTCACCCACCCTGTTTTCAATACAAATCACAGCGAAACGGCCATGATGCGCTACCTGCGAAATTTGGCAGACAAGGATCTGGCTTTAGATCGAACAATGATTCCACTTGGCTCTTGCACCATGAAGTTGAACTCTGTGACAGAGATGGAGGCTGTTACGTGGCCAGAGTTTTCATCGTTGCATCCCTTTGCGCCAGCTGATCAAAATGTTGGTACTCGCAAACTCATCCAAAAATTGTCAGATTGGTTAGTTGCAATCACTGGGTATGACGCTGTGTCTTTGCAACCGAATGCAGGCAGTCAGGGAGAGTTTGCGGGTCTTCTTGCCATTCGCAACTACCATGATTCGCGTGGTGACCAAAGTAGAAATATTTGCTTAATCCCATCGAGTGCCCACGGCACTAATGCTGCATCAGCGGTAATGGCAGGCATGAAAGTTGTAGTTATTGATTGTGATGACAATGGAAATGTGTCTGTAGAAGACATTAAAGCCAAGATTGCAGAGCACGGAGCGGCGCTAGCTGCATTGATGATTACATATCCATCAACACATGGTGTTTTCGAAACGGCCGTTTCTGAAATTTGTGGATTGATCCATGAAGCAGGCGGTCAGGTATATGTTGATGGTGCGAACTTGAATGCACTTGTGGGTGTTGCACAACCTGGAAAATTCGGTGCAGATGTTTCACACCTCAACCTTCACAAGACTTTTGCAATCCCACACGGGGGAGGAGGACCAGGAGTAGGTCCTGTAATCGCGCGTGCCCACCTTGCACCGTTCTTGCCAAATCATCCATTCGATCCACAAGCCGGACCTGCAACAGGTCCTGGACCAATCTCTGGTGCACCTTTTGGTTCTGCAAGCATCTTGCCTATTTCTTGGGCATATATTCGATTGCTAGGGGGAGAAGGGTTAACTCATTCAACTCAAGTAGCGATTTTGTCTGCCAATTACATGGCCGCCCGGCTTCAAGATTCTTATCCCGTCCTCTACACAGGCGCTAATGGTCGAGTTGCCCATGAGTGCATTCTTGATATTCGTGGATTGACTAAGGATTCTGGCGTTAGCGTTGATGACATTGCCAAACGGTTAATGGATTACGGTTTCCATGCACCAACCATGTCATTCCCAGTTGCCGGAACACTCATGATTGAGCCAACTGAATCTGAGGACATTCGAGAGATTCATCGATTCATCGATGCCATGATCTCGATCAGAGCTGAAATTCAGGATGTTATTGACGGGAAGATCACTATCGAGGCTTCACCACTGCGCCATGCACCTCATACAGCCCTTTCTGTGGTCAATAGCCAGTGGGATAGGGGCTATAGCCGTGAACAAGGCGGTTTTCCGGTTGATTTAGAGGGATTAGTTGCTGGCGAGTCCATTGGGTCCAGGATGAAGTATTGGCCGCCAGTCGGACGTATTGACGGGGCTCATGGAGATCGAAACCTTGTCTGTGCTTGTACACCAATGGATGATTATCGGTAGGAGGGGCGATTTCTCGCCTTTACTGATCTCATTCTAACTTTACATAATGTAACTTATCGGCGTTGTCTGTACGCCTGAACTGAAACAAACAAGAGAAATATCAACATTCCAACCAAGGCCCAATGACCAGCTTTATCGCGTGGCGTTTGCCCTTCAATTAGTCCTACCTGGGCGTGAATTACTTCTGCGGTACCCATAGAAGTTTTTTGAAGAACTTTTCCTTGATGATCAATGACTGCGGAATATCCAGTTGTTGAAACCGAGACGATATTTCGACCATGTTCTATTGCTCGAACTCTGGTGATCGACAATTGCTGGGCACTTTCGGCCGAGAATCCAAATGTTGCGCTATTGGTCTGAACGGCCAACAGATTAGATCCTTTAGCGGCTTGGTGAAGAATCTGATCATCTAGGAGTTCAAAGCAAATTACTGGGGCGATGACAGCTTGATTTACTGTGAAGAATAATGAAGCTTGACCAGGTTCGAAGTCACGCACGCGGTCCGTTAATGGGGAGATTTTGGATGCAATTGATCTCAAGGGGATGTACTCGCCAAAGGGAGTGAGATGTTGCTTTATGTAAATCGGAGGCAGTTCTCCGCCCCACAATATTGAGGTATTCAAGAGCTTATTACCTTTATATGCAACTGCCCCAATAATCAGTGGTTTTTGAATTGAATCTAATGATTCTTTCACATCTGCATATCGAAATGGATCTACATCAACAGAATTCTCTGGCCACAATACAAAATCGACATTTGAATCTTGTGCCAGTGCAATTTTTGTCAATTCAAAGTGATTGTTGAAAACAGCCTTGGCGCGTGAGTTGAAATCAAGTCCCATTTCCGGAACATTTCCTTGTACCATCATTACTTTTGTCACCCCGATGTCAGTAGTGTTGATCGGTATGAGTAGTAGTACAAAAGGAATCAATACCAAGAGCGAGAGTTTCTTTTGAGATAAGGAAAAGATAAAAAGTCCCAACAACACTACTATCGCAGATAGTGCTGTTGCTCCCCCTATTGCAGCTATTTTTGCGAAAGGTGCATCGGCTTGGGTGTAGGCAATTCGAACCCATCCAAATCCACCAAATGGGAATCTATTTCTTACTTCTTCCATAACTATGTAGATCAGTGGGTATGCGGCTATCCCCCAGCGCGAAACGAGGGCTAGAGGTAAATAGAAAAGTGACATGCCTATAGCCAGAATTAACCAAGGAATGGAACCAACAAATGTGCTGCTCCAATGTAGAACGATTGTGTTTAGTGTAAGCGCAAAGACAAATGAAGAAAGAATTTTTCTTTTTGAAAGCGTCAACGCATACATATGCGCAGCAAGTGCGATCGGGGCCAACCACCACTTCTCTATTGGCTCAAAGGCACCGCTGAGAAGAATTCCAGAGAGGGCTGATAGAAGAACACTTACCAATCTTTCCTCACCAACCTAAGGCACTAATCAGGCGATCCACACTTGCACCCAATGCATAGCGCTCTTTGAATTGATAGATCTCCGA
>CANHFN010000002.1 GCA_947459935.1 Actinomycetota bacterium | reverse complement strand
GTAATCTCTCCCACGGAGGGCTCGCATAGCGGCCGAGTGCACCGGTCTTGAAAACCGGCAAACGAAAGTTTCGTGGGTTCAAATCCCACGCCCTCCGCCATTTTTGTGAAGTTGTGGCTGAGTTCATACCGCGTAAGCGTGTATAGACCTAGCCACTTTTTCATGTCGGTAGGACACTTATCCCCTAGTAACAAACAGGCTTACACCAGGGGAGTTGCACATGTCAGGTGTCTTTTCACCAACGCGCGCCAAGATCAAAGAGCGCACACTTCGAACAGATAAGTGGTGGTTACAACCGCTTATAACTTTCGGAGTTCTAATCTCCTTTGTTATTTATGCAACCTTCCGTGCCTTCGAAGGTGCCAATTACTACAAAGACCACTTGATCTCTCCTTTTTATTCACCATGTTTGTCGGATGCCTGTCTTCCTGAAGCAACGATTCTTGGCTTCACACCAGTAAGTGAAACAATTTTCAATTTTGCATTATCCCCAGCATTAATAATTTTGATCTTCCCTCTTGGATTCAGAATGACTTGTTACTACTACCGCAAGTCTTACTACCGCTCATTCTGGATGTCACCACCAGCATGTGCTGTTGCAGAACCTCACAAGAAATACACAGGCGAGACTCGATTCCCTCTCATCATCCAAAACTCACACCGCTATTTCTTTTATGCGGGCTTACTGTTGAATGTAATTCTTACTTACGATGCAATCATTTCATTTAAGAACCCAGAGGGAGAATGGGGCCACATGAGTGTCGGCTCCCTCGTCCTTGTTGTGAGCTCAACTATGTTGTGGTTGTACTCAATGTCATGTCACTCCTGCCGTCACACAATCGGTGGGCGTTTAAAGAATTTCTCAAAACACCCTGTTCGATACAAGTTGTGGAGTTGGGTTTCAGTACTTAATCACAAACACCAACAGTTCGCTTGGTTCTCATTAGCTGCTGTTGCATTCGCCGATATCTATGTTCGCCAAGTTTCATCTGGCGCATGGACTAACTTCTACTTCTTCTAAAAGGAAAATCGAATATGACACTAGAACGCCATAAATACGATGTCCTGGTAATTGGTGCCGGCGGCGCTGGATTACGTGCTGCTGTACAAGCTCGCGAAGCAGGACTGCGCGTAGCAATCATCTGCAAATCCCTATTTGGTAAGGCCCACACAGTTATGGCTGAAGGTGGCGCTGCAGCATCTATGGGTAACGTCAACGACAAAGATAATTGGATGGTTCACTTCCGCGACACAATGCGCGGAGGAAAATTCCTGAACCACTATCGGATGGCAGAGCTTCACGCCAAGGAATCACCAGATCGCATCTGGGAACTTGAAGTCTGGGGCGCTTTATTTGATCGCACCAAAGAAGGAACAATTTCACAACGTAACTTTGGTGGACACGAGTATCCACGCCTTGCACACGTTGGTGACCGCACAGGCTTAGAACTCATTCGCACAATGCAGCAGAAGATTGTTGCATTGCAACAAAAAGATGGTCGCGAAACTGGCGATATGGAAAGTGGAATTAAAGTATTCGCAGAACTGACTATTACAGATATTCTCAAAGAGGGTGGCAAGGTTGCTGGTGCATACGGTTACTGGCGCGAAAGCGGCGAAGAGGTTTTGTTTGAAGCACCTGCAGTTGTAATTGCAACTGGTGGTGTTGGAAAAACTTTCAAAATTACTTCGAACTCATGGGAAGGTACTGGCGACGGACATGCACTTGCATTGAAGGCTGGTGCAAATCTTGTTGACATGGAGTTCTTACAATTCCACCCAACAGGAATGGTGTGGCCACCATCTGTTCGTGGAATTTTGGTAACAGAGTCTGTTCGCGGTGAAGGTGGAGTTCTCACTAATAATCTTGGCGAGCGTTTCATGTTTAAGTACATCCCAGATGTTTTCAAGGATAAGTACGCAGATAACGAAGCAGAAGCAGATCGTTGGTATGAAGATCAGGACAACAACCGACGTCCACCGGAACTACTTCCACGCGACGAGGTTGCACGCGCAATTAATAGCGAAGTAAAGGCAGGACGCGGCACAGAACATGGTGGCGTTTACCTTGATGTATCAAAACGTCTACCTGCCGAGTTAATCAAAAAGCGTCTTCCTTCTATGTGGCACCAGTTCTATGAACTTGCTGGCGTAGACATCACCAAGGAGCCGATGGAAGTTGGGCCTACCTGTCACTACGTAATGGGTGGTGTTGAAGTAGAGCCAGATACTGCAGCCGCAGTAGGTGTTCCAGGCTTATTTGCCGCAGGAGAAGTCGCAGGCGGAATGCATGGTTCAAACCGACTTGGTGGAAACTCACTTTCAGATCTTTTGGTATTTGGTCGACGTGCCGGTATGGGCGCAGTTGAATATCTCAAGAGCAATAGCGCAATTCCGGTGAGTGATGAAACTATTCACGCAGCTGCAGCGAAGATTCAAGCACCATTTGATCGTCAAGGTGGAGAGAACTCTTACTCACTACACGCAGAACTTCAAGAAGTTACCCACAACCTTGTTGGAATTATTCGCACAGGCGCCGAACTAAAGGATGCAATCATAAAGATTGCAGAGATTAGAAAGCGCAGTGCAAATGTTGCAGTTACTGGTGGACGAAAGTTCAACCCAGGATTCCACTTAGCATTTGATCTAGACAATATGTTGTTAGTTGCAGAATCAACAGCTAAGTCTGCGGATTCACGTGAAGAGTCACGTGGTGGGCACACCCGTGATGATTTCCCAGGTATGAGCAATGAATGGCGTCAGGTTAACCACATCTCTTCATTTGATGGCGAGAAGGTAAACATTCGAAAGCAGTCATTGCCACCAATGCCAAAAGAACTATTTGAACTCTTTGATATTCACGAGTTGGAGAAGTACATGACACCGGATGAAGTTGCGAAAGGCGGTTCCAACTAATGGCGCGCAATATTAAGCTTCGTATTTGGCGTGGTGACTCAACTGATGGCGGCCTCAAAGATGTTGTGGTTGAGGCAAATGAGGGCGAAGTAGTCCTTGATGTAATCCATCGTGTTCAAGCAACACAAATGGGAGATTTAGCAGTTCGTTGGAACTGCAAGGCGGGTAAATGTGGATCCTGCTCTATGGAGATCAATGGAAAACCACGTCTTGCATGCATGACACAGGTGGCATCTTTTGGTGAAGAAGAGGTAATCACTGTTACGCCGCTTCGCGCATTCCCAATCATTAAAGATCTAGTTACAGATGTCTCTTTTAACTACAAAAAAGCCATGGAAATCCCTGCTTATGAGCATCCAAAGGATCTAGCACCAGGTGAAGCACGCATGGAACAAATCGATGTTGAGCGCTCACAAGAGTTCCGTAAATGTATTGAATGTTTCCTTTGCCAAGATGTGTGTCACGTTGTGCGTGATCACGAAGAAAACAAGAAGTCATTTGCTGGTCCGCGTTTCTTTATTCGGATTGCTGAGCTAGATATGCACCCACTTGATATCTTAAAAAATCGCAAGAAGACAGCACAAGAAGAGCATGGGCTTGGAATGTGTAACATAACTAAGTGCTGTACTGAAGTGTGCCCAGAGCACATCAAGATCACCGATAACGCGATTATTCCTATGAAGGAGCGCGTTGCGGACATCAAGTACGATCCAGTTCGCTGGCTAGGAACAAAAATCCGCAAGCGCGAGGGCCTATAGTTTCCTTATGAAATTATTGCTCCGCTGGGCTGCTCTGGCTATTTCTTTTTGGGTTGCAACAGCATTGATTCCTGGAATTGATATTAAGGGTGGCTTTACTACATATCTTTGGGTTGCACTTCTATTTGGTTTGCTTAATGCAACTCTTGGATCATTGCTGAAGTTACTAACCTTCCCAGCAGTTGTTTTATCTCTAGGACTTTTTCTAGTAGTTGTTAATGCATCAATGTTGATGTTGGTTGCTAGATGGAGTGACAAACTAGATGTTAATAATTTCTGGACCGCTATTTTTGCAGCGTTGATTATTAGTCTGATCACTCGTGTAGTTTCGAGTGTTGGCAAGAAGGCATTACCACTCTGAAATCCCTGGCATTAGTTTCAGTTGGTGGTATTGCTGGAACCTTGTCACGCTACGCAATTGGTGCAATTTTCCCTGACGATCGCCAAGGAACATTGATTGCAAATGTCGCTGGTGTTGCTTTGGCATCAGCTTTATTGGTCTTAATGGAACGCCGTGGAATCAGCCAATTACGCCTACTTTTACTCCCTGGTTTCTGCGCAGGCTTTACTACTTTTTCAGCAGTTACCGCCCATTCTCTTGAACCAAGCGAAGGTGGAATGCTTTTCCTTGCTCAAAATGTTTTTCTCTCACTAATTGCAGTAATCATTGTGCTTCCAATTGCTCGTAAGCTAATTCCGGTGCGCTCATGAGAATGGCACTTATTGTTCTTGGAGCTGCGATTGGTGGTCCCATGCGCTTTGTTATTGATCAAAAAATTCGCACCTACACTTCAAAGCCATATGGAATCTTTGCAGTAAACATTATTGGGTCATTTCTTCTGGGTTTAACCTATGGAAGAGTCGAAGAAGGTTTTGATCTTTTCGCCATCGGTTTTGCAGGAGCGTTTACAACCTGGTCAACCTTTATGCTCGACATTTACTTGGCTTATGAATTAAAGCGCCACAAAGAAGCAGTGATCAATCTTTTAATGTCACTAGGAATAGGTTTACTGGCTGCTTGGTTCGGGTTACAGCTAGCTTAATTTAACGAAGTGAAGCCATCCAGGCTTCAATCTCATCTGGATGATGAGGAATGTGCTGGCTTAAGTTAAGGCAACCATCTTCTGTGACAACAACATCATCTTCAATTCGGATACCAATTCCGCGGTATTCAGCAGGGAAAAGCTCGTCATCAGGTTGAATATAGAGACCAGGTTCAACAGTTAGACACATTCCGACTTCCAAAATTCCTTCGCGATACTGTTCAGCACGTGCTTGGGCACAATCGTGAACATCCATGCCAAGCATGTGGCTGACACCATGCAAGGTCCAACGCTTATGCAATCCAACAGCAGGATCCATAACCTCTTCAAGGCTCATATTAATGATGCCCATATCAATCAATCCTTGTGCCAAAACCGTGTGGCTTGCTTTGTTAATACTTAAGAATTTTTCACCTGGTTTTACCGCTGCAATACCTGCTTTTTGGGCCTCATAAACAAGCATGTATAAAGCGCGTTGTGCAGGTGTGAATTTGCCACTGATGGGCAATGTTCTAGTGATATCGGCGGTGTAGTAAGAATCTATTTCAACACCAGCATCTAGAAGAAGTAAGTCTCCACTTCTTACAGCTCCATCATTTCGGTTCCAGTGCAACACACATGCATGTGAGCCAGAGGCCGCAATCGTGTTATATCCAAGATCATTTCCTTCAATACGTGCACGACCAAAGAATGCTGCTTCAACAACACGCTCTCCGCGAACAGTTGCAATTGCAGCAGGCAAGGCGCGGATCACATCATTAAAACCACGATGTGTCACATCAACAGCCTTTTGCATTTCATTGATTTCGTATTGATCTTTAATCAAGCGAGCAACAGAGACATATTCAACTAACTCAGCATCTCGTGGATGCTCATTAACTAAAGAATCAACAAACTCATCAAAACCATGAAGTGTTGCTGCTTTCTTGCCCTTCAAAAACTTTTTAAGTTCAGAGAGTTCACGCACTTCGATACCGTAACGCTCAGATGCTTCACTAGTTGTGAAACGACGACCAACCCACAATTCGCCATATTTTGCATCTGTATAGAAAGCGGCTGTATCTCTTGTTGAACGAGGATTGATGAAAAGAATAGGTGTGTGGCCTGATCCATTTGGCTCCATGACAAACACCGCGTCTGGATTAGCTTCCACGCCTTGAACACCTGTGTAATAAGCAAAAGCTGTGTGTGGGCGATACTGATAATCGGTGTCATTACTTCGCTGTTTTGCTGTGCCACTCGGAATTACTAGGCGTAATTTTGTGAATGCAGCAGATAACTTCTGTCTGCGATCATCTAAATGTGAAATAACTTCAGCTTGCTCAATTCCCGATAAAGGTGTTGGAGACCAGCCATTTTTCATGAATTCAGCAAACATCTTTGATGGGGCAACGTCATGCCCCCTCATTGCTTTAACCAGAGGCTTATCGGAATTTTCCATTTATCTAGCCTACAAGCAGGGGCTGTGACAGCCAATTGATTGCGGTAAACTTCACCCGTACAAGGAGACGTCGCATAGCCCGGTCGAGTGCGCCTCACTGCTAACGAGGTAAGGTGTTAAAGCCTTCAGGAGTTCAAATCTCCTCGTCTCCGCACTTAAAAGAAACAAATGAGATCTCCTGCGATATTCTTCTTTGATTATGAGAGTCTCAAAGAAAACTTTAAAGAGTCTCTCGCGGTTTACTGCAGTACTTCTTTTCTTACAGTGTATTTCGATATTAGAAACCTCTGCTGTAATTGATTGGAAAATCAAGAAAAGTGAGTGGCGCAAACCCACTGGCGGATATCTTCTGAATACCTCGAATGCTAGAGGCACATCTGTACCCATCTATGTTAGTTGCCCAGCAGAAAACTACACTTTAACCATCCTTAAAGTGGGAAACTTCTCTGGCGCTGAAACCAAACAGGTAAAGAAAACTAATGAAATTCGATGCATTGACCAGGTAAAGAAAAAAGCTCAGGATTGGAAATCAAATTTCTCACTTGATACCAAAGATTTACTTGGTGGGATTTATCTTATAAAGATATCGGATACTGATGGATTTAAAAGTTTTATTCCATTGATTATTCGCGAGGATAAAAAGAAGACACGGGCAATTTTTGTTATACCAACAATGACCATGTTTGCCTATAACTCTTGGTCAGGACGCAATACATATAAAGGCGAAGAAGGGTTTGAGGATAGGCTAAAAGTAGTTGATTTCAGGCAACCTTTTGATTCAGGCTTTGGTACAGGTAAATATTGGAATTATGTTCACCCACTAATAGTTCAAATCGAGAAAAATGGGCTAGATGTCACTTATGTGGCCGATACAGATATTCACTTTAATCCTGGATTATTGGAAAATCGGACTCTATACATTAGTGCTGGCCATGATGAATACTGGACAAAACAAGAGCGCGAAAGTGTTATTCGTGCACGACTAAATGGGATGAATTTAATCTTCTTTGGTGCTAACGCAGGATATTGGCAAACGCGACTGAAAAGAAATAGTGGCGACAATTCGATTGTCATGGAAATTTATAAGTCCAAAGTCCTAGATCCAAACAAATCAGATCCTACGATTCGATTCCGAGAAGCTGGGTATTCAGAGACTGAGCTCAATGGAGTTCAATACACCTGTTTTCCTGCCAGAGGCGATTTCTACTCATTCGATAAAACCTTTTTTGGTTTTCAGGGTCTCACAACGAGAGACTTTATCGGTCTTGGAAGTTTATTGGGCCCAGAAGTTGATGAAGTTCCAGAGGTAAGTAAATTCAACGGAAAGATCAAAGTGGTTGCCGAAGGCAAGGTTAAATGTGGCAATCGTTGGATATTTCCGAAAACTGGACGTGCCAGCATGGTTTATGGAACGTCAGCAGCCGGCGGGGGAATATTCTCTGTTGGCACAATGGGTTGGGTTCTTACCGGATTAAAAAGTAGTGCTGAAAAACCTTTAAACAACTTCGTCACCACTGTTACTAACAACGTAGTGAGAAGAGGTATAGAAGGGCCATTTAAGTAGTAGACAAAGTGAAAGCCACTTCCATCAAGGAAGGGTTGCGTCCGCTAAATTTCTAACTACTTGAGACCTGCATTAGCTCGATCTAGATCTGCTTGGAAATCAACTTCAACTGCAAAAAGATCAGAGATATCAACTGGTTCAAGCTTGATACCATTTTTTTCAATTGCAAGTTCTAACCCTCGCTCAAAGTAATCCTGTTCGCCGCACTCTCTAAGTTGATTTATCACATCAGCCTTCTCGCTAGCAGAGATAAAGTTGATGCCCACCGCCTCGCCAAGTGCGTTCTGCACAGTCTTAGAGAGTTCTTTAATGAATCCCTTATCGTCAACTGTGTATTTCACTTCTTCTTCAGCTGTTGCAGAGGTGTTGACACATACAAAAGATTTCTCAGATTCAATACGTGATGCAACTCGCTCAAGAACTTTGGCATCAAACACAACATCGCCATTGAGCCATAAGACTCCAGATTCCTGGCTTGCAGTTAGAGCCTTCAACAAACTTTTAGATGTATTTGTCTGATCATAAACTTCGTTGTAAACAAATGAGGCATTTGGATGAGCCTCCATAATCATTTCCAACTTAAAACCAACAACGACAGTAATTCGTGCCTTATCTCCAAACACTTGTGAGACATTCTCCATCTGCTGCTGCATGATTGAACGACCATCAGATAAGGCGGTTAGTGGCTTCGGCCAAGGCTTTCCTAATCTTGTACCCATACCGGCTGCCAAAATTACAACTTGAATCGCCATCTCTACCTTCTCAACCTATTTTTGTGCGAAAATCCCGCTTAAGCACGATAGATTACCGCTTATGACTGGAAATCTTGCCACTTTTGATGTTCATGCGGGCACAAAAATTGCGGAAATCCTTGCGGCGTTTGAATCAAGTAACAAAGACCTCTTGCTTGTTGATGAAAGCTCAGTTGTAACCCAACCCCATCTTGAATTACTTACTGATTATCCACGGACAGTAACAACCGCCCTTGTTGCTAAGACTAAAAACGGGCTAACTCGTGTGACCCAAGGACGCATTACTGGCGCATCATCAAATTTCCACGAAGTCGGCTACGGAAACCATACTTTCTTGGGAATTATCCGACTCTCACAGATGCAAAGAGCAGATATTCTTGAAGTTCTTCATAAAGTTAAGAATACAAATCACTCGGGTAATGCAATCGATCTAGTTCTCGTTGCGCTTGTGAGATCAGCTCTTAATGTGGCTCCTGCAGAAGTAGCTGGTGCGCCATTTATTCGTTCCTCAGATTCTGCCGAAAGAGAGGCTGTAAAGCGAGAGATTGGATTGCTCAACGATGCCCGCCTACGGCTCAAATTAGCTAATCGTGCCAATGACGGTTTTTTCTCAGTCTTCTTTCTTCGCAAGTTCTCAAAGCTATTTACTTGGGCAGCCGTGAGATTGAAAATGACCCCCAACCAAGTAACTCTGATTTCTTTTGCTGTTGGACTTTATTCTGCCTATCAATTTAGCCAGGGGACTTTTTGGTCTATCTTTGCAGGAGCTCTTCTGCTTCAACTCAGCATCATTATCGATTGCGTCGATGGCGAGCTTGCGAGATATACGCGGCAATTCTCACAACTAGGTGCATGGCTTGATGCAATCACGGATCGAATTAAAGAGTACTTAGTCTTTTTTGCCCTGGCTTATGGTGCTGCAAAAGATGGCAGAGATCTATGGATACCCGCAATGGGAATGATGCTCTTTCAAACGTTTAGGCATATCTCTGACTACAACTTTGCCCGCATCAATAAAGTCCGCAGCTCTCAGCTAGAACCAATTGATTTCGAAGTTAAGAACGATGGCTATATCAGTACGGAATTTGAAAAGAAAACACGCTTTGAATATTGGTCAAAGAAAGCAGTGCAATTCCCTATCGGCGAACGTTGGCTTGTAATTAGCGCCTCCTCAGTTATAGGTGGTGCTGCTTTTACATTTACGATCATGCCAATCTTGGCTTTCATCTCGATTGCTTTAGTTTTCCGTGGCAGAATTCGCAAAACTCTTACCTGGCCAAAGAGACGAGTCAACAAGAACCTCATTGATCATCAATTGGATACTTTCAAGAACAAAAAGTCAGAGAGTCGGTATGACTGGCTTCAACCATCTATCCTTCGACTCTTCGAAGGCGCTGTGTTTATTGCTATTGCATTCACGACAGACTTAGATCGGTCAGTCCTATTCCTATTGCTATTCGCAATTCTCTTTAACCACTATGACAATATGTATCGTGCGCTTCAATCAGAGGCAAAGCCTAAGTGGCTCTCAATTGCTGGTGGCTTCATTGCAGGCCGCCTTCTAATTGTGGCCGCCCTATTGTGGTTAGATATTTCGCTCCAACCACTTCTTTACTACTTATCAACCTTATTCTTCGTAGTTTCTTCTGTTCAATGGATTGCTAGCCGCAAAGTAGTAGCGGAGGAGAGATGATAGAAAGACCAGCGCGCCCTACGATTGCGCAGATTCGCCAAATCTCACAACCCATATCTGTTACAGGTCGCTCAACCTCAGAACACTGGATTGCCGATCTTTACCAACGTCGCCTCTCGCCTTATTTAACTCGCCTCTTTTTACGCACATCAATCTCGGCAAATGGTGTTACTTGGTTGATGATTATTACTGGTGCATCAATCGGTCCTGCGCTCTTGATTCAAGGGTGGATAGGAATTGTTCTTGCTCTTTTTTTAAGTCAACTTCAAATGCTTATTGATTGCTGTGATGGAGAAGTTGCGCGCTGGAGAGATACGAAATCTCCAATGGGTATTTTTCTTGACAAACTAGGTCACTACTTAGCTGAGTCACTCATCCCTGTTTGCTTTGGCCTGCGCCTGGCAGGCTTTCCAGAAGAACCTGTAGATAGCTCCATATATCCCTACCTAGGAGCACTTCTAGCAATTCTTGTTATCTTTAATAAAGGTCTCAATGATGCAGTGCATGTTGCAAGGGCTTTCTCAGGATTGAACAAAATTCAAGATCAAAAAGGCGTAAACTTGCCTCGAAAAGGGATTTTAAGATCACTCCGTAAAGTATTTAATTACTTACCAGCCCAACGAATGTTTCATTCAATCGAATTCACAATTTTCGTGGCAGTTTTCGGAAGTTATGCGGTTTCATTAGAAATTGCACTCGGGATTGCATTGTTTGTAACAGCTGGGCATATTGCTGCAATCGTGTCATCTTCAAAGTTAAGGAATGCATAAGCCATGGTGATTATCGCTCGCCAACTAATGATTGCCTTTCATAGTCTATTTACAACTAAAAAATATAAATTGATTTTGATTAGCTTGGTTCTTATCGCAGCATTTATTTCAGTTTCTGAGTTAGCAGTTGCAAAGTTGTTCACGGGAATAATCCTTAACGAAGGAACAATGAGTCAAACCAAGTTAGCAATCTTTATTGTTGGCTTCTTCATATTCTTTGGCGCAACCCGAGCTGGTCATTTTCTGCAACGCATCTATCGGGTGAACGTCTTCGAAAAGGCTTTCAAAGAATCAAATGCTGAAGTTAAAGGCGCAAAAGATAATTGGCGATGGTCACTTGCCTTTGAACTTACATCCCTACTCAGCACTTGCACCCAATTATTTGTGATTATTCTCTTCTTTACTTACCTCAACTGGGGTTTTGGACTCCTCAATATTTTGATGGTTCTCTGCATATTCCACATATATGGGCGTTTGTTTAAGGGTCAAATTGAAGCGCAGAGAGGTTTTGTCCAAGCTAAAAAAGATAAGAACCCAGTTGCGAATGTAGTGAGGATTGGGACCAGAATTAAATCTGGCGAAACAGGAATCCTTATCTCGGGATCGATCATGCTTATCCTTTTAGGCGCTCTCATTTATCTAAGTTATAACGGACAAATTAGCCAATCAGACACGATTGTCATCTTTTTTGGCCTTCGAATGCAAAATTCAAACCTTTCCAATATTTCAAATGGCCTGATGAGATTTGCAAGGGCGCTAACCCATAGTGAGTAAGAACGAGCTACTAACTATTGGGTATTCAACCCTTGCAACTCGGCTTCATGGAATCAAGTATTTAGATTTATTTCCTAATTTGGTCGTAGTTCAAAACCCAAATTTAGAGAATTTGCCAGACATAAACAAGAATATTGTGAGATTAGAACTACATAGTAAGGGCGTTGCAAAAAGCAGAAATGCAGTAATTGAGAATACAACCACAGAATATCTACTCTTCGGCGATGACGATGTAGAGTTCAAAGAAGAGTCGATAAAGACTGCCATTGAATTTCTTGAGACAAATAAAGATATCTCGATACTTTTACTTCAAGCTATTGACGAGACAGGCGCTTTGCGGAAGCGATACCCAAAGCTGGCTCATTCTTTGAAATTGACTAATTCGGCTAAAGCGGCAACATACGAAATGATTATTCGAGTGCCTGCAATTAAGAAAGCATCAATACGTTTTGATGAGAATTTCGGTGCCGGCGCAAAAAACTATTTAGGAGATGAATATATCTTTATAGCTGATGCGCTTCGTGCTGGCCTAAATGGAATGTTTTTACCAATAGTTATTGCGATCCATCCAACTGACAGCTCAGGAAACTTCCATAACACAAAAGAAGATGCACTAGTTCGGTCTCGGATTTTCGCACGAGTTTTTGGTATTTGGTCCCCGATTATTCGCCTCCTGTTTATTCTTAAGCCACCATCAAAAAAATTTGGATTTAGAAACTCAATCGCATTTATATTTGGTCGCTGAGTAGCCGTAGGATCAGATTCAATACCGCCCAATCCTTAATGTCTGTTTTCATGTTTGAGTGTTTATGCGACAGTTAGGTCACTTCATATCTCTTTAGATTGCGATGAATCTAAGGGTTTCTCAACTCCAAAACTAGAACTTAGTTCTCCCATCCTGAACTTTCACACAATTCGGTGACCGCTTCAAAAGCATCGTTAAATCTGGTAATTCCCGGAGTTCCTCTACCTCGAGGATTATCAAGAAATTCAAGGGACATGGCACCGATTCCAAGAGATAACTCCATAAGAGCAAGTTGTAACTCACCGAGGTCGAGCGTATTTGAAAGACTTCTAATCTCGCTTTGTGAATCTACTAGCACCATGAAGTAATCCATTTTTTCTTCAAAAGTTGGATCTGGCGCAGAGTCGCTATATGTAGCGCGCGGGGCAGAGGAGAGAGCGGTAGAAACACTGTCCCAGGCACCATCACAAGCTGCTAAATCTTTTTCAGAAACTGATGAACCACAACTAGTAAGAATCAACGATGAAACTAGAGCAACCGCTACATTTAAAAACTTTGTCATAGTTATTTCTCTCTCAACAATTAGTTAATCGTAAAGTTTTTATCATCTTTAGCAAACAATGAACCATCTTCGGCGGAGTACTCAAGTGCTTGAATCGTATACTCACCGGGCTCGAGATCTTCAAAAGAGATACTCCAGTCTCCGCGATCTGGACAACCAGATGTCGCTGTGGTGAATCCCTCCTTTATTACAACACCATTTTGTGTGAGCTTCCAAATTACATTAGCTTCAAAAGTGCATGCCTGCCCAGAGATAGTAAGAGGCACAGCCACTTCGACACCTTCATTTATAGATGAGATCTGGATTGGGTTGAGAACTTCATAACCTACTGTTCTGGTAAATGAAACAGTTGTATCAACATGACCTGCGAAGGATTCTACAGTTTCTCCATTAACAGTGAAGGCAACTGATGTAGCTGAAGGGACTAACTCTGTAAGAGTCCACACAATCTGATCAATAGCTCGTTGCTCTCCTTCTGCGCCAACGTTGAGCGAGATTTCACCAAGATCAACAGTCGCAACCGAATCTGTAATGCTTACCGAGTTCACCGTATTGGTCCCACCCCAAAGATTGGCGTAATCAGGATCTAGTGGGGCAATCTTTCCGGTAACAAGATCTGTAACTACTTGCAGATTTAAATCATAAAAATCAGAGGAAGTTCGCTCTTCAGAGACAAGTTTTAATCCACGAGAAGTATCTGTGACAAAATAAAGCGTTACCGAAACGCCATCCTCCCAAACCAAGACATCTGTATGTTGCGTGCAACCGGTTATGAGCAACAAAGAAGCCATGAGTAGTGCAAGTTTTTTCATAAATAGACCATAACACCCGCACCTTAATTGAGGCGGTAGAGTTACCTTATTGTTTAGGTTGGCTAAAGGAGCAGTTTTGTTGAAGTTTAAGGTTGCAATTGTTGGCGCAGGGCCAGCAGGATATTTTGCTGCCCAGGCTCTTCAAAACCTTGCAAATGAAGATCGCTCATTTGCGATCGACATGATTGAGCGCTTACCAACCCCATGGGGTTTGGTTCGCAGCGGTGTTGCACCCGATCATCCAAAGATTAAAACAGTTGCAAAGGTTTTTGAAAAGATCGCAACTAATGAAAACTTCCGATTATTCGCCAATGTTGAAATCGGAAGTGATATTTCTATTGCTCAGCTTCAAGAAAAGTATGACGCTGTCATTATTGCTACAGGATCCTCTCTGGGTAAGAGCTTAGGAATCCCAGGTGAAAACCTACGTGGTTCCCTATCCGCAGCCGTTTTTGTGCCTTGGTATAACGCCCATCCAGATTTTGTTGGAGTAGATACACCGCTAGATGCAGACACAGCAGTTGTTATTGGCGCCGGAAATGTTGCGATGGATGTTGCACGCATGTTGGCCCTAGAGCCAAGTGAGTTAGATCCAACAGATACCGCAGACCATGCAATTGATGCTTTCAAAAACAGCAATATCCGTAAGGTCTATATCAGTGCTCGTCGCGGACCAGAGCATGCAGCATTTACTTCTCCTGAATTGCGTGAACTCCCAAAATTAGAACACACAAATGTAATTATGAATAAGGGCGATATTGAAGCAGCAATTGTTCGAGCAGGGGATGAACCTGAAAAGGATGTGAAGAGTAATTTAGACGCGATGCTGTTGATTGCCGAAAACCTTAAAAGCGAGCATGAACGAACTATGGAGTTCTTGTTCCAGCACACCCCTAAAGAGATTCTTGGGACAGATCGCGTTGAGGGAGTTGTGTATTCAACCCCAAGCGGTGAGGTAACAATTAAATGCGGACTCGTGATTACAGCAATTGGATATCAGGCCCAAGGAATTGATGGTGTTCCGTACGAGAATGGCAAAGTGGTCAATAACGATGGCCACGTAAAAGAGAATCTTTATGTCGTTGGCTGGGCAAAGCGCGGCCCATCCGGGGTAATTGGCACCAATAAATCTGATGCGGCAGCGGTTATGGAGTTGTTGGTATCAAACCTTAAGAACCCCAAAGGTGCTGGTGATGTTTCGGATCTTTTCACTCACCAAGTCGTTGTTTCCCAGGGTGATTGGCAAAAGATCAATGAAGCCGAAGTTGCAGCAGGCGAGACAAAGGGTAAACCTCGGGTTAAGAGTGTGGAGCGCGAAGTGCTACTAAAACAGGCAGGGCTCTAACTCTTTACCTTCTTGTAATCATGTCGCAACCAAATAGGTCCGAGAAGGAATAACTCCTCTGATTGAATTCCACCATGAACAAAACCCTCTCATCACGAAAAATCTTTAGCTCGGGCACGCTCGCCCTTGCTACATCGCTACTAGTTTCATTACTAGTTCCTACTGCGCAAGCGAACACATATTCGCTACCTAACGCACCGACAAATGTCACCTCATATCTTGGCGCTAAAGGAGTTGTTGTCAGATGGACACCTGGCGCAGATGTTAATCCAGGAGTTATCGGCTATGTTGTTTCAGCCGGTGCGGGCTCATGTCCAATCTTTGTTCCTGCAAAAAACAATAGCGTTGTAACAATGCCTGTTGTTATTGGCCAGCCAGCTGGTACACCAGTTGTGCAAGCTGTTAATGCTTACGGTTTCTCAAAGCCAACTGCATCAACGAAAAGCTACACAGCTGCAGAGCTTGCAACTGTTGCTAGCCCACTCAATAAAGCTGTGCAAGTTCTTCAGTTAAGCGACCTTCATGGCGCAATCGAAGTAGGAAGCTCTTTCGGTGCCGCTCTTCTTGCTAGTAACTGGGCTGCAGATCGCACCGCAAATGCAGCAACAGTTACTGTCTCTTCCGGAGACAACATTGGTGCTGCTCCACCAATCTCCACAGAGTTTGAAGAACTTCCAACTATTGAAGCACTAAACCTTGCAAAACTTGATGTTTCAGTTTTTGGTAATCACGAACATGATCGCAACATCGATCACCTCAACAAAATGATTGGTGCATCTGATTTCCAGTGGGTAGTTTCAAACTACAACGAGGGAGCTTTAGATGCTCTTAAATCAGGGACTAAGCAGGCTAAGAACTACACCATCATTCAACGTGGCGGTGTAAAGATTGGCGTAGTTGGCTCAAATACCCCGGAAACAATCGAACAGGTGTTTCCTGGAAACCTTGACTACAAAGATGCATCTGGTGCAAAGAAGACAATCACCATTAACCCAGGTGTAGTTGGTATAAATCAAGCAATTGTTGAGGCAAAAGCAGCAGGTGCAGACATCGTGATTGCAGTAATCCACCAGGGCTGGTTGGAAAATGCAGATGGCGTAGCAAAGGGTCTGTTTAACTCACTTGCTTCACAAATCAAGGGCGCAGCAGCTATTTATGGTGGTCACAGCCACCAGACTTTTGCCACTGTAATCCCTGGAAGCCCACGCGTTGCTCCAACTGTTCTAGGACAGGTTCGCAATGCTGGCGTTGAGTACACACGTACACAAATTTGTATGCGAAGTGGCAAAGTTGTTGGTCAGTCAATTCAGCACGTTCTTAAGGCTGCAGCACCAACAATCAACACAGGAGTTGTTTCAACTGTTACAACTCAGGACGCACCAGCTGCTGCAATGGTCAAGAAGTACAAGGATCAACTTTCTGCCAAGCTTGATGTCAAGATTGGTCAAGTATCAGGAGTATTCCCACGTGGAGGATCACCAGCGGTAGAACGTTCAGGTGAAACACCAATGGGTAATTACATGGCTGATCTTTTACGAGCCAAGTACAAGACCGACTTTGCAATTCAAAATGGTGGTGGAATCCGCGACACATTCCCTGCAAAGACCTACATCCCAGCAAACACAGCACTTGTTCGCACAGGTTCTGGTCCGCTAGATGTAACACTGGGTGATGCGTTCACTGTGTTCCCATTTGGTAACCAAGTAGCAACAACAGTTGTTACAGGTGAAAACCTTTGGAAGGCACTTGAAAACGGAGTTGGCGGTAACTATCCAGGAGATGGTCGCTTCCCACAGATTTCCGGATTCAAGTTCTCATTCGATGCATCAAAGCCAATTGGAAGCAGAATCGTTTCTGTTACAAAGCTAGATGGAACAGCAATCGCAAAGGATTCAAAGGAGTACACACTTACTACTCTTGACTTCCTCATCTACGGTGGAGATGGATACGTAAATGTATTCTCACCATCAAAAGCCAAGGTTCAAGGCGCTCTACTTGATGTTTTTGTGGAGTCACTGAAGGCAGACATGGCCGCAGGAAAGGTAACTCAAGTTCCTGCAGCAGATGGCCGAATCAAGAAAGTTGGCTAACACTTAAGCAATCATTCAAAGGGCGTCCGTTTATTCGGGCGCCCTTTGTTTTGCTCAAAATACGCTTGATTTATAAGGGTTTTAGAGCATTTGGGCGATGAATAAAAAGAAGGTACTATTGCACTTCACAACTAAATAAGCGTGCGTAGCTCAACGGATAGAGCATCTGACTACGGATCAGAAGGTTAGGGGTTCGAATCCCTTCGCGCGCACAAGTTAAGCTCTCGGTGCCTTTCACACCGGGGGCTTTTCTTCTTTCTACTCACCTGTCGTTTACGCTCAGAATTCTTTCAATCTCACCCTTTCTTGGGTGATCTTTGTGGGTGAATATCACCCCTTTAGCCCTTTTTGGCTAGTGCTCACCTCACCCCACTTTTACGCTTACTCACTCTCCTATTTACTCTAGTAAAGAGGTAAAAGTGATCTTTGGGTTGGCGCGCATGAAAGTAGGTTCTGCGCGCCCGAAGATCGCTTCAATAGTCCTTGCAACCTTAATTTCAGGTCTTTTAGTTTCAATTCCCGTCACAGCAAATGCAGCTGCATGTAATCCAACATCAACAACCGTTGGCGGCGATACTGTTTTGACTTTTTCCACTGTTGGTAATTGTGATTGGACAGTCCCCGCCGGCGTTACATCCGTTCGCTTGTTAGTTGTTGGTGGTGGTGGAAGTGGAAGTGCGGGAATTAACAGCATTTACTGGCCAGCAGGCGGCGGCGGCGGCGCAGTCATTGCAAATAGTTCTATATCTGTTACGCCAGGAAATAGCGTAACAATTTCTGTTGGTGCTGGTGGTGCGGCTACAGCAGCAACAAGTGGTGCTGTTGGAAACAACGGTGGTTCTTCTGCATTTGGTTCCACTACTGCATCTGGTGGATCAACGAATTCAAACGTTGCAACCAATAATGCTGGGCGAATTGGTGGAACTAGCGGAAATGGAAACAATGGCGGAACTGGAACTTCGAGCGGTTCTAGCTGTGATTCTGGTAGTTGTGGAACTGGTGGTGGCGGTGGCGCAGGTGGCAACGGAGGGGTTGTTACAGGAATTACAGATGCTAGAAATGGTGGCGTTGGCGTCAATTCAGATATTTCAGGGAGCACTGTTGGATATGGCGGCGGTGGCGCAGGCGGAAATGGCTCATCAGGAAACGCATCACATGGAGGTGCTGTTGGTTATTACGCATCTACTTCATCTAGTGCAACAGGAAATGGTGCCGCGAATACCGGTGGCGGTGGATCTCGAGCGACAAATGGTTACGGCGGTGCTGGAGGATCAGGCGTAGTAGTTGTCCGCTTTTTGACGTCTAGTCTTTGTTCTCCAACGCCGTCAGGCCCGTTTAATGGGGAGACTGTATTAACTTTTTCAACTGTTGGAACTTGTGATTGGGAAGTTCCTAGTGGAGTTATCAACGCAAGAGTTTTAGTAGTTGGTGGCGGAAGTAGTGGTGGAGCAGGACAAGGGGGTCTTTGGTGGCCCCAAGGCGGCGGTGGTGGCGCTGTTGTCGATCAATCAAGTTTTGCAACTACACCAGGAGATGTCTTATCGGTAATAGTTGGTGCAGGCGGTGCTGCAATTGGAACGCAAGGATTAGCGTCAACTTCGGTAAACAATGGCGGGCAATCAAAGTTCGCAACAATTACTGCAAATGGTGGAACCGCGCCAAACAATACTTTGGCACCTGGTGGCACAAGTGGTAACGGAAATCTAGGTGGCCAATCAGCAGGGCAATATATTTCTGGCGGCGGCGGTGGTGCTGGTGGTGGCGCTAACTTAACCACTGGTGGTGTGGGTGTTAATTCAAATATCTCTGGCACAACACTTATGTATGGCAGTGGTGGTTCTGGTTCAAATGGATCAACAGGTAGTGCTTCACCGGGTGGTGGAAGCCCTGGCACTGCGGCATTAGCAAATAGAGGCGGCGGTGGTTCACAACCTGCTGCAAGTAGCGGGCTAGCAAGTGCAGGTGGTTCTGGTGTTGTGATTGTTCGATATGTAGCAATACCTGCAGGAAGTTCAGCTGTCTCCTTTAATTCAAACGGTGGAACTGGCACAAAAAGTGCCTTAATAGTCTCAAATAACACTGCTACTGCGCTTCCGGACGCAACTGGATTTACAAACCAGGGCTATGAGTTCACTGGTTGGAATACATCAGCGAATGGAACCGGAACACCTTATGCAGCAGGAGCTTCAATCACAACTAGTACGAATACAACTTTGTTTGCCCAATGGTCTCGTACGCCCGTACCAAGTTGTGCTGCAGGTGTTGGTGAAGGTGGACCTGGTACCAGTACAACAGTTGCAGTCACAAAAGCAGGAAATGGTTGCGTTGGTATTAGTTACAAAGTTAACAACGTAACAACCGTTGCGACATTTAATTACACTGGTTCAGATCAAAGCTGGACGGTACCTGCAAATGTTACTAGTGCAACCTTTTATTTAATTGGCGCAGGTGGCGGCGGTGGCCGTGCAAGTTTTGGTGGCGGCGGCGGTGGATACGCAACAGGTACATATGCGGTAACACCGGGACAAGTTTTGACTGTAATTGTTGGTCAAGGTGGCGGTGGTGTTGCAGCTGGAGCGGTGAGTGGTTTGCCCGGTGCTTACACCCCACTTACTTATGGCGGTGGTGGACGTGGTGGTTCATATGGTGGCGCTTCTGCGCTTTGGTATTCATCTGGTGGTGGGCGATCTGCAATTAGATTGCCAAATGCAACTACTGATTTAGCAACAGCAGCAGGCGGCGGCGGCGGTTCATATAGTCAATGTGGTTTTGGCGGGGGCGGAACAAGTGGATTACCCATTCCTGCATCGGTGAACTCTGGAACTGGTGGAACGCAAACTGCTGGTGGTGCTGGTGGATATTCTGTAAATGGCTATCCAGGAACAGCCGGATCTGCTTATTTAGGTGGCACGTCAAAAGATGAAGGCGGCGGCGGTGGTGGTGGATTCTTTGGCGGCGGTGGTGGTGGCGATAATTATGCTGGCGCAGGTGGCTCTAGTTACATTGCACTTCTGACTGGTGGAACCACAACCGCAGGTGCAAATTGCGGAAACGCAGCATCTTCAACTGGTTTGGTCTACGTCGTTTCATATGATGCAAATGGTGCATCAAGTGGTACGGCACCTAGTAACAACACAGTCTCTCTTGCTGGCGGAACATTAACTCTTGCTTCAAACACCGGATCACTTGTAAAAACAAATTACACATTTAGTGGTTGGAATACTGCTGCTAATGGATCAGGCACAACGTATGCAGAAGGAGCAACAACATTTACTCCTTCAGGTGATACAACTTTGTATGCTCAATGGAATTCAACAATCACATACAACACAAACGGAGCTACGCAAACAGCTCCAACGGCAGTGATAACTAAAGGTTCAGCATCAGCGACTTTCACACTTAATTCTGGTTCAGGCCTAAGCAGAACCGGATTGAATTTTATGGGCTGGAATACAGCTGCAAATGGAAGCGGAACCAATTATCTTGGCAGTGCTTCATACACAAGTACTGGTAACGCAACACTTTATGCGATCTTTAGGCCGCAATTTACATACAATGCAAATGGGGCTTCTGGTGGAACAGTGCCTGCTCCCACATTTGGAGGAGCCCCCGGAACTCAATGCGTTACCGACACAGGCTTTAACAATTGTAAGGTTTTTTCTTACACAGGTGGTGACCAACAATTCACTCTGCCAACAGATCTAGATATTTCAAAAGGAATTTTGGTTGAAGCATGGGGTGCCGGTGGTGGCGGATCGAAGACTTATTACGGTGATCCCAGCGGAGGTGCAGGTGGATATTCAAAAGCAACTTTAAGTACACCAACCGCAGGGGAAGTTCTAAAGATAGTTGTTGGCCAAGGTGGACTTGTTAGTGATCAAACCACGAAATACGGCGGTGGCGGTCCCGGAGGAGCAGGTGGACAGGTAGGTTCTAGTGGCGGTGGCTACTCAGGAATCTTCACTGGAACTACACCGCTTGTAATTTCAGGTGGCGGTGGCGGTGTTTCACCTGGATCAGCAACAAATGGAACCGCTGGCGGTGGTGGTGGCGCTAATCAAAATGGTGGTCAGGCAGGAACTTCGGCAGTTGCTGGTCGAGGTGGGACTAACTCTGCTGGCGGTGCTGGCGCAACTGGAAATACAAGTTGTCCAACAACAGGATCCTTGTCTCCTAATGGTTCATATTTACAAGGCGGCGCATCCTGTAATCAAGCGAATTCAGAAGGCGGCGGCGGTGGTGGCGGTGGTTACTACGGCGGCGGTGGTGGTACGTATCAAACTGCAGGTGGCGGTCCAGAAAACGGCGGTGGAGGTGGCGGATCGGGCTATCTTGACTTAACACGTGGAACTCTGATTACGGCAACAGCTGGCGGAAATGGTGTTTTGAGTAATTTCTCATACCCAAATATTTCAAGTCCAAATTATGCAAGTGATGCTGGTCGTGGAGGCAAGGCTTACACAGATAACGTCGCAGAAAACTCTGGCGGAAATGGATTAATCACAATTCAGTGGAGTTCTCTTACTACATCAAATCCTGTTGCAGAGAACACAGGAAATTTGGTGAAGTTTGGTTACACCTTTGCCGGATGGAATACCGCTGCTAATGGCTCTGGAACAAGCGTTCCAGCGGGGTCAGCTTTTCCCGCAAGCACTTCGACAACTTTGTATGCAACTTGGACTCCAAGCAGCAGCGGATTAACTCCAAGTTTTAATACAAATACAAGCAATCCAATTGGTGTACTTGCAGGCACTGCATACGTAATTAACAACGTCTACACAAATAATGTAAATGACCTAGTTCTTTCACAGTATGCAGACAAAATTCAAATTATCGCAACGGTTCCTAGTGGAACACTAGCAATTACAACAACCACAAATTTAAGCTTGCCAACTGGTTATCAAGCTGCATTAAGCACTGCCGCTGGAACTATTTCATTTGTTGGAGACCTTGCAGCAGTTAATGCGGCGCTCGCAACTTTAAAGTACACAGCCGCTGGCACTGCTATCAGCACCACGATCACGATAACTGCATCGTATGCAGGGATAAATGGTGATTATCGATACAACCCAACAACAGGATCTAGCTATTGGCGGGGTGGTTCTGCGGTCGTTTGGGCAGATGCATATAACCCAACAACTACCTCAAGTAACTGTGGGGTTTCCTTTAATGGCATGTGTGGTTACATGGTTGTGCCAAATGATGTTGCAGAAACTCAGTGGGTTGCTTCCAATGTAGGAACTGGCTGGATTGGAATAACTGACGCAACTCAAGGTGCTTATAAATTCCTACCCAATGCACCAAATGGCAACGGTTCGGCTTCATTTACTTATTTTGCAAGCGGTGAAGGAACGCTCGCAGCCGAACAGTATGTGGCGATTTATTATGCAAATGGATATTGGGTCGACCTGAGCACCCAATCAATGAATGCGCTGTACGAGTTTGGTGGGAAATCTGAAACTCCGATTTTTGCGTCTTTAACTCGCACAATCGCTATAGGCGGCCTGGCTACATCTGGCACACCAACTCTTGATTCCACTTCAGACACAGGCACTTTGAGTACTGACAAAATCACTAAAGACAATACACCAACTATCAATATCGGTGGATTAACGTCTGGTGCAACTGTCACGCTAACTGCAACTCCAGCATCAGGTACTGCAGTTACTTGTACATTTGTCGCAAGTGGAACCACAGGATCTTGCACGTTTGGAACAATGCTAGATGGCACATATTCGATCACTGCTACACAAACATTAGGTGGAACAACTACAGCTCCATCAACAGCTTTAACTAATGTACAAATCGATACAGTACGTCCAACTGTTACTTTATCCTCAGCGTCAATTCTTTCAGGTGGAAATTCGCTTGCAACTCCAAACACACCATCTGCAAATTTCAATATCAACGCTATCTTTAGCAAAGTTGTTAATGGTTTTGTGATTGGTGATATCACTAAGAATGCTGAGTCAACCGGTTGGGCGATATCCACAACAGCACTATCGACATCAGCGCTTTCTTCTTACACATTCAATGTTGTTAATGCAACAGGTGCTGGAAGTGCGCCTGGAAAACTATTTCTTTCTATTGCCGAAGGTGTTGCTTCAGATGCAGCGGGAAATACAAATGTGGCAACAACATCTAGTTTTATCATCAATACGGTTATTCAATTAAATCTTACAAATCAATATCAACCAGGGATCTCTCCTGTTGTTGGTGGTAATAGTGTAACTATCGCGCAATCCACTAATGGGCAGGCTTTAGACCTCACTACCCAAGGTGGAGTTACACGCGCAAATCACACATTTGCTGGGTGGTCACTGGTCACAACTAATGGCAGCGGAGCGGTTATACCTTCACCTTTCACACCTACTGTTCCGCTGTTTTTGTACTCGTCCTGGGTTGCGGACACATATGTAGTTTCTTATAACGCAAATGGCGGAAATGGTGCGCCTACAGCTGCTTCGCAAGATTACATATTTGGTTCAGCAAATATTGCCCTAACAACAAAAGGCACTTTAAACCGCACCGGTTACACATTTGCTGGCTGGAATACATTGGCAACCGGACTCGGCACAAATTACTTAGAGAATGCGTCTTATAAACCAACTGCATCAATAATTTTGTATGCAAAGTGGACAGCCAATAGTTACACGCTGACCTATAACGCAAATGGTGGAACCACAAACTCAACAGCTGTAATCACTGCAGGTACACCACTGACTCTTTCCACAACAGCTGGAACACGAACAGGTTACACATTGTTGGGCTGGAACACAGCGGCAGATGGATCTGGCACAAGTCTGGCTGGTGCAACCTCGCAAACCTATTATTCAGATGTAACTCTTTATGCTCTATGGCGTCCAGTTGCACCTGGTGCACCTTCGGTATCTGCTGCAACGTCGGGTAATACAACAGCGACTGCAACAGTAACTGGGGTTGCAGCGAGCGGAACAACAGTTGGACCAGCAACTTCATACTCTGTTCAAGTATTTGATAGCACTGGAACAACTCCGGTTGTTGGCAAAACATGTACGGTCTTAGCAACTGCCTCTCCACTGAGTTGTGAAATTACAGGACTTACCAACGGAACAACTTATAAATTTAAAGCAACTGCAATTAACACAACTGGTTCTGCAACGGGTGCTGCAAGTACTGTGACGGCAACACCTGCTCCGTATGTAGTTACTTATTCACTCAATGGGGGAACGCTGGCTACGACAACAGCCAATTACACACTTGGCACACCACTAGTTTTGCCTTTGCCTACGAAGACAGGAAATACCTTTACAGGCTGGAATAATCCTTCAAACGCTTCGGTCGGAGTAGATGGATCAAGTTATTCACCCACAGCAACAATTACTTTGACTGCGCAATGGGCCCCAGCTACCTACACAATTACATATAACGGTAATGGCGCAGATGGCGGAACAGTGGCAGCTGCGGGCAGCTTCACATTTGGTAACAGTTATTCATTTGCCGCTAAAGGCACAATGACAAAATCTGGCTACACCTTCGCAGGATGGACTACAGCATCTAATGGAACTGGAACTTTGTATGCGAATGCAACAGATTCGATAACTAGTTCTGCTGCCACATATACCGCTGCCAACAATTTAACTGTGTATGCAAAGTGGACACCACAAGTTTATGTTGTTACTTACAACGCCAATGGTGCAACCGGATCACCAAGTCGAGCCACTGATTCCTTCACATTCGGATCTACTCCGCTGTCGCTTCCAGATAAAACTGGATTGACATACTCTGGTTATACATTTGTTGGTTGGTCTGAAACTACATCTGGTGCGGCGGTGGTCAACCCATATTCACCAACTCAAACTCGCACGTTGTATGCGATTTGGGCAGGAATTTCTTACTCAGTTTCCTACAACGCAAATGGCGGAACAGGATCAGTTGCTGATGCAACATATACAACTGGCTCTGCAGGGATATCTTTGAATGACGGTTCATCTTTGTCTCGCACGGGATACACATTCGGTGGTTGGAAAAATGTTGCAGGAACGACAGTCAGTGGTTCTGCCTACTCTCCAACTGATAACGTCACCGTGTATGCAATCTGGACTCCAAAAACAATTGCTGTCACTTATGACAAAGGCATAGCGACAACAACCACAGCTTTCCCAAGCAATACAACTGTGGCATATGGGGCGAATTTGACCTTGAGCTCTGGGGTGGATGTTTCGACGACAATTTCAGCCACTAATTACCTCTTTGCTGGCTGGGCGATTAATGGGGTTACTTACAAAGCCGGCGATACATACAGAGTGAACTCAGAGGCAGCTATAACCGTTACAGCGCAATGGCTTCG
>CANHFN010000001.1 GCA_947459935.1 Actinomycetota bacterium | reverse complement strand
TTTGCTTCATCAAGGACTAATGTGTGGAAAGAGAGAGCGCCTGCAAACTTTCCATCGTATTCAAGGACTAATTGGATTTCAGTCTGCATAGTGAAGCCATTAGGGGAGCGTTCACGCACGTAGTGTTCTGCATTTGCCATTTGATAATTGGCTGGGATGCGGGTGAATTTCGGAATAAGTGGATCTTGAACACCTTCAAACAGGGGAATGATGTCTTGTTCTTCAGGCTTACGAAGCGTGATCAAGCCATATTGAAGGGTTGGAACTTCAGTAGGCCACCAGATCATTTACCTAGTATCGCAGGTTGATTAACCTTCTTGGATGTCAGTAGGCGCGCCATGCACATCAAGTACATCTGCGCCTAACTTTGAGCCTTCACCGCTGCGATTAAGTGGTGATTTTGGCTTGGCATCATCCTTATAAATAGCAGGAATAGAGCCCAATAAACCTTTTTGGAAATCTTCGAAAGCTTGCAGAACTTCGCGCTTTGTATTCATAACAAAGGGACCCATCCATGCGACAGGCTCTTTAATGGGAGCACCACCAAGAATGAATAGTTCTAGTTCTGGAGAACGTGCTTCTTGTTGATTGGCAGCACGCACAACAATTGTGTCGCCCTCATCAAAAACAGTTAATTGACCCATCTGAACGGGACGGGCTTCATCGCCAACAAATCCATGTCCTGCCATTGTGTATACGAGTGCGTTGTAATCCTTGCGCCATGGCAAACGTAATTCTGCGCCAGCTGCAACAGTTGCGTGTAACAAAGTAATTGGAGTTTGGGTTGAACCTGGGCCAAAGTGACCATCAACTTCACCAGCAATAACGCGCAATAACGAACCACCATCTGCAGATGACAACAATGCAACATCTTTTGCACGCACATCTTGATAGGCAGGAGGTGACCATTTCTTTGCTGCAGGTAAGTTAACCCATAACTGGAATCCATGAAATAAACCGCCAGACATGACCAAACTCTCAGGGGGCGTTTCAATGTGAAGAATTCCAGCACCGGCAGTCATCCATTGCGTGTCGCCATTTGAAATCGTTCCACCACCACCGTTGTTATCTTGGTGATCAAAGATCCCATCAATAATGTAGGTAACAGTTTCAAATCCACGGTGTGGGTGCCAAGGAGTTCCTTTTGGTTCACCAGGTGCGTATTCAACTTCACCCATTTGATCCAAGTGAATAAATGGATCAAGTTCTGCCATGTCAACGCCAGCGAATGCACGACGAACTGGGAATCCTTCACCTTCAAAACCTTGTGGGGCAGTGGTAATGCTCTTCACTTTTCGAGCGCGCGCACCAGCTACTTCGCTCACGCGAGGTAATACGGTGATATCACTGACGGTTACTGCAGGCATTTCAACTCCTTAGTTCAGAATCCTAGGGTAATTGAACATTCAACTACTTGCAACTCGTGACTTAAAGAGCTTTGAGCGCTGAAACAACCTTTGTGAGCGAAGCCTTTGCATCGCCAAACAAAAGCATTGTCTTTGGGTCATAGAGAAGTTCATTCTCAATGCCCGCAAATCCTGGTCGCATTGAACGCTTTAAGAAAATGATGTTGCTTGCATGATTTACTTCCAAGATTGGCATTCCATAAATTGGGCAACCAGGAGATGTTTGTGCAGCTGGATTAACAACATCGTTTGCACCAATGACTATTGCTACATCTGTCTGCCCGAAGGTTGGATTAACTTCATCCATTTCTTGTAGTTGATCGTAGGGAACATTTGCCTCAGCAAGCAAAACATTCATATGTCCTGGCATACGTCCCGCAACTGGGTGAATGCCATAGGCAACATCAATACCCTTTGAAATCATTAAGTCAGCTAATTCACGAACAGTGTGTTGTGCTTGTGCAACTGCAAGCCCAAAACCAGGAACGATAACAACACGACGAGCGTAGTTAAGCAAGATTGCAACATCATCTGGTGAACCTGAACGAACTGGTCGCTCTTCACCAGCTGCTGCAACATCTTGCGGCTTTGCAGTAAATGCTCCAAATAGAGTTCCAAACAATGAACGCCCCATGGCCTCTGCCATCAAACGAGTCAAAATAGTTCCTGATGCACCAACAAGTGTTCCAGCAATAATCAACAATGTTGAATCGAGTACATAACCACTTGCGGCAACTGTTAAACCAGTGAATGCATTCAGTAGTGAGATAACAATTGGAACATCTGCGCCGCCAACAGGAAGCACAAACAAGATTCCAAATAGCAGTGACAGACCAGCCAAAATCAATAGCGGGGTAGTTCCAAGTGAGTTAACGACCCATCCACCAACGCCAAGGACTGAAGCGAGCGTGGCGGCGATGACAAAGCGACCCGCAGGGAAAACTACTGGTCTAGTTGTCATTAACTCTTGAAGTTTCATAAAGGTAATAATTGATCCGCTAAATGACACGCATCCAACGATTACCGTGAAGACTGTAAATACAACAACGGCTGTCGATGCTTTATCGCCAAGATTTAAATATTCAACGATTGCTACCAGCGCTGCTGCGCCACCACCCACACCATTAAATAGTGCAACAAGTTGTGGCATCTGAGTCATCTGCACCTTGCGAGCTGCGGGAACACCGATGACAAGGCCAACGGCGATTGCACCAAGAATCCAACCAAGATTATTGAGAGGTAGTGAAGAATTCTCATTGGAGTAGAAGAAGACAACAAGTGTGGCTAATCCCGCACCAAATGCACCAATGAGATTGCCGCGACGAGCAGTTTTTGGGTGTGACAAACCCTTAAGAGCGAGAATAAATGCGATGCCGGCGGCTAGGCCGATTAGGTCATATACCGTGCGGCTCATTTCTTATTTCCTTTGAACATCTCAAGCATTCGGTCGGTAACAACAAACCCACCCACCATGTTGATAGTTGCCAGAATGATTGCCGCGATTGATAGTCCTAATTCAAGGTTTGTTTTGCTGTGATCGGCCACAATGATTGCTCCAACCAAGATAACTCCGTGGATGGCATTTGCACCAGACATAAGAGGAGTATGCAAAGTTGAAGACACCTTAGAAACAACCTCAAAGCCAACGAAGACTGAGAGAACGAAAATTGAAACTATCGCCATCGGTTCCATTACTGAGCTCCTCTTCGTGATCCAGCATGCGTCACCGCTGCGCCGTTAATGATTTCATCATCAAAATCTAAGTTAAAGGCCACTTTTTGGTCATCCTTTGCAGGAACGGTAAAGAGTGACAAGAGATTTACGACGTTACGTGAGTATAAGAAAGATGCGTGAAATGGAAGCTGACTTGGGACATCTTTACCGCCCCAGATGCGAACACCGCCTGCTGTTTCAACAATCTCACCAGGCTTTGATCCTTCAACATTTCCACCAGTTTCAGCGGCTAAATCAACAATGATGGTTCCTGGTGCCATTGAATCCACCATTTGTTGTGTCATCAAACGAGGTGCTTGGCGACCTGGCACCGCTGCGGTCGTGATAACAACATGTGACTTTGCAATAAAAGGAGTCAATAATTCGCGTTGCTTTGCCGCGCGATCTTCTGTCATCTCACGCGCATATCCGCCAGCACCTTCAAGTGCTTCAAGTTCTAACTCAATAAAAGTTGCACCCATTGAACGAACTTCATCAGCAGAAGCTGGACGAACGTCATAAGCAGAAACCACAGCACCTAAACGTCTGGAAGTTGCGATCGCTTGCAAACCAGCTACACCTGCGCCAAGTACTAATACTTGTGCAGGAGTTACTGTGCCAGCTGCCGTCATTAACATAGGGAAGAATCGTGGAGAAAGTTCTGCTCCAACAACTGCTGCGCGATATCCAGCACAAAGTGCTTGTGAAGTTAAGGCATCCATTGATTGCGCACGTGAAATACGTGGAACTAGTTCAAGAGAAAATGCTGTAACGCCTGCACTTGCTGCTGCTTCAATGGAATCAACTGCAGTAACCGGAGAGAGAAATGAAATTGTGATTGCGCCCTTTTTCAAAGTTGCCATTTGTTGAGCAGTCAGGGGTTGGACAGAGAGAACTACATCTGCATCTGAAAGCACATTGCCCTGCTTAACTGTTGCTCCAGCTGCGGCGAAATCAGCATCAGTTGCTTGTGAATGAATACCCGCGCCAGACTCAATAGTGACATCTAGACCCAAACGAGTGAGTTTGTTAATTACATCAGGAACTAGCGCAACGCGCTTTTCTCCAGCTTTGATTTCTCTAGGAACGGCTACGCGCATGTCCTAAATGTTAGTGGGTGAAGCCCTTCAAGTCACCTTTTATTAGGTGATAAAGCACTGCTTGAATAGTTGTACGGCGATGATAAGCCTCTCTCCACACAACAGAACGTGGGCCATCGATTACAGATGCCTCGACTTCTTCGCCACGATGAGCAGGTAAACAATGCATGAACACCGAATCTTTGCTAGTTAACTTCATCAGGTTTTCAGTTACGGCAAATGGTGAGAGTGCTGGCACCTTCTCAGCACGATCTGCTTCTGAATCTCCCATAGACATCCAAACATCTGTGTATAGAACAGATGCATCTTTGGCAGCACTTTCTGGATCATGTGTCACTTCAACTTTTCCACCATTGTGTGAAGCAATATTTTTTGCGACAGCTACTACAACAGGATCTGGTGCCCACTTACCGCTTGGTGTTGCTGCAACTACATGTGCGCCCATGATTGCACCCATAAGTAACCAAGCATGTGACATATTGTTTCCGTCACCAAGATAAACAAATTTGCGACCGGAAATATCAGTTCCAAAGTTTTCGCGAATAGTTAACCAATCAGCAAGTAACTGCAAGGGATGATCTTCATCTGTTAACGCATTAATTACTGGAATTGTGGCATTCGCTCCAAGTTCATCCACATCTGCTTGGGCAAATGTGCGGATGATTAAAGCACTGCAATAGCCACTGATAATTTTTGCTGTATCAGCGATAGTTTCACCACGGCCTAACTGCAATTCATCTCCACGTATAAAGATTGGGGTGCCACCAAGGTGAGCAACTGCTGTTTCCGATGACAGACGAGTACGCGTTGAAGGCTTTGTCATGTAAATGGCAACAGTCTTATTTGCTAACGCAGTATGTGAACGCAGGGGATTCTCAGCAAATGAAGCGGCGGTTGACAGTATCAATTCGACATCGACGCGGCTTAGGTGCTCGGTTCGTAGCAAGTCCTTCATTTGTGAATTCTACCCGTACTTTTGTGGCCCTCGAAGGTATTCTTATCCTCCTCATGGGCCTCTTTAAGAAAATAGGAACAGACGGTGACACCGATCTGCTGACCCGACCATCCGAAGAACTGCTCGAGGATGACGGAGGGCACGATCGTTTCTCGCATTATGTGAAGAAAGAGAAGATCGTTGAATCCGCGGTCACTGGAAAAGCAGTGAAAGCACTCTGTGGAAAAAAATGGACCCCATCTCGCGATCCCGAAAAGTATCCAATCTGTCCGACCTGCAAGGAAATTTATGCAGGATTGAAATCAGCACCCGAAGACAAATAACTATGAAGCGCAGGATTGGCTTCGCACTTTCACTTCTTTTCTTAGTGACCACAACAGTCCAGCCATTACATGCAGTCGACAAAGAACCACGGAAAGTTTTGACAGGCTGGATTCCATATTATTCCGTAAAAACTGTTCTGCCCTTGGTGCGTAAACTTCCTTCAGCTGCGCCAAATATTGCTGGTAAGCCAGCCATATGTGATGAATCTCAATATGGTCCAGTTGAAAATCTAGCAATTGAGAACTCGTATCTTTTCAAGAATAAAGATTTAATGAGAGAGGTTATGCCGTTTTGGTATAGCTTAAAAAGTCCAAAGGTTATTCGTGATGATTACGTAAGTGGTAATCCATCTTGGCCTATTGCTGACACTGTTTGTCTAATGCGCAGGGCTGGACTCCAAGTGATTCCGACTATGACTGATGGCACGGACAAGTTAGTACTCTCGGGGTATTTAGCAAATGCCAGCACACGAACAACAATTGTAAAAACTATTGTCGATCTAGTAATGAAGAACAATTTCGATGGAATCGATCTTGATTATGAAGGATTCGCATTCGTCGATGGAAATAACACATGGAGTAAAACAGCACCTAGATGGGTTGCTTTCATAAAAGAGTTAAGCGTTGCATTGCGGGCAAATAACAAGTTGCTTTCAGTGTCAACGCCATATTTATACAACCCTAATGAAGCGCAAAAAGGTTACTTTGTATATGCATGGGCTGATATTGCAAGCAGTATCGATCGTTTAAGAATTATGACCTATGACTATTCTGTCTCTAAGCCTGGGCCCATGGGACCTTTATCATGGACAGAAAAAACTGTTAAGTATGCAATAAGTGTCATGCCTGCTTCTAAGGTGTATCTGGGATTGCCTGGATATGGGCGAGATTGGATTACTTCGGTAACTGGAAAGTGTCCAACTTCTGCACCCCCTGGACTAATTCGTGGAGCAAAGGCAGCGACATTCAAAATGAATTATGCCGCCGCAAAAGCTGCAATTGATGGAGCAGTTCCGATATATGACGAGAAATTTGGCGAGGCAACATATAGCTACACACAGAGTTACAACGGATTGTCTGCCTCAGGTGCATCAACAGCATGCACAGTGAATAGAACAGTCTGGTATCAAAATGCAAGGAGCTTTGCTGATCGAATGGCACTTGTTGCAAAGTATCGCTTAGGTGGTGCTGCGATGTGGACTTTGGGAATGGAAGATGCGGAAGCAACAAACCAAATTCGAACTGCAGCTCTTGCGATTGCACCAGATCCAGTCATTAACACAATGACATTTGAAAATGTCGATCAAGGTTCTATTTTCTATGGAAATACTTTTACAGTCAAAGGTCAATTCACGCTTAAGGATAAAACACCGATAGCAGGGCTATCTGTCTCCTTAGAAATCAAGCGGCCGGGGGAGACAACTTGGACCAAAGTTACAGATTTAGTAACAGCAAATGATGGAAGCGTGGCCACACCTATGACTCTTGGTGCAAATGCCTCCGTTAGATTAACAACTGTTGGAACCTGGGAGCGTGCAGAATCTGTTAGTAAAGAAGAACTAATCACCGTTAAGAGCCTTATACAAATTGATCGCCCGGTATCGGCATCTAAAGGGGTGGTCTTTACGATTAAGGCTCAATTACTTCCTAAATATGTCGGCAAGTCAGCCAATTTACAGAAAAACATAAACGGGAAGTGGCAAAATATTGGCAGTGCTTCTATATCTGATACAAATGGTGTGTTCACATTTACTGCTTCAGAGGCAAAGCGAGGAGTTGTCGTGATGCGCGTTCAAGTTGTAGGAGACATTACCTCTGAAGAATTTGCGATTGTGATTCGATAAGTATGGTCAAAGTTAAAGACAAAATTGAGGAAGAGCTGCAGGCAATATTTACTAATGATGCTCCTTGGATAACCATCGTCTGGGATGACCCTGTCAATCTGATGACATATGTGACATATGTATTAATGGAGTTATTTGGATATAACAAAGAAAAAGCTCACGAGTTAATGATGAAGGTCCATACTGAAGGCAAAGCAGTTGTATCAACTGGTAGCCGAGAAGAGATGGAACATGATGTTGCTCGTTTGCACGAATACGGATTATGGGCGACCTTGCAACGTGGTGATCAAGCAATATGAAGGAAAATGAGCATGGATTCTTTCGCCACGGTGACAACGCTTACTTAGCTAATTTCTCTGAAGCAGAGCGCGAGGTCCTAACAAATTTAGTTGAACAAATCATTGAACTACTAGCAGAACGAGTAGATCATCACAATGATGATCCTTTGGCTGCAATGGTTGGAATTACGATGCATGACACGCCTCCAGATGATGAAGTGTTATTGCGTTTGTTACCTAACGCCTATGCCGATCAAGTTGATGCCTCAGAATTTCGTAGATATACCGAATCAACTTTGCGCCAAAAGAAGCAAGCACATGCAATGGCTATGCGTATGCACTTAATGAGTGCTGTCGATGGAATCGTAGAAGTTGATCATGATGGCGCAAATGCATGGCTTGGTGCGATGAATGATGTTCGTCTTGCACTTGGTGTTCGATTAAAAGTTGAGCAAAACTCTCATGAGGATTTGGAATTGCTGGCTCCCGATGACCCGATGCGGGGCGTTTATGCTGTTTATAGTTGGCTTGGTTGGCTTCAAGAAAGTTTGATTTCGGCCCTTATGGATGATTCCGAATAGTTGCGCTGGCCACTAAGTGATTGACTCAAGGTAGGCTAGCCCCGTGAGTGATGCTCCTATTGGAATATTTGATTCAGGTGTAGGCGGCCTCACCGTTGCACGTGCAATCTTGGATCAACTTCCCAATGAATCCACTCTCTATATTGGTGACACTGCGCGCGGCCCATATGGTCCCCGCCCATTAGCTGAAGTTCGCGAATTTGCTCTTGAGACTATGGATTTCTTAGTTGAGCAAGGCGTCAAGGCAATTGTTATTGCGTGTAATACAGCCTCAGCAGCAATGCTTCGCGATGCACGTGAGCGCTATTCAATTCCTGTGATTGAAGTGATTCAACCAGCAGTGCGCCGGGCAGTTGCTGCAACTCGAACAGGAAACGTTGGGGTAATTGGCACTCGCGCAACAATTGACTCGAAAGCATATGTAGATGCTTTTGCCGCCGCGCCTCAACTGCACATCACTTCTATTGCCTGTCCACTGTTTGTTGAATTCGTGGAACGTGGGGAAACATCAGGTGAGGAAATCACAAAGATTGCGCGCGAGTACCTTGCACCAGTAATGGCTGCAAAAGTTGATACTTTAGTTCTGGGCTGCACGCACTACCCATTGTTAACTGGCGTTATCTCTTATGTAATGGGCGAGGGCGTGACACTAGTTTCAAGTGCTGAAGAAACAGCAAAAGATTTGTATAGAACTTTGGTTGAAAATGGATCCCTGCGTGCACAGTCTTCAACCCCAGCAACTCATAAATTCTTAGCAACCGGTGATGCAAAGGCCTTTGAAACCTTAGCTCGACGTTTTCTAGGTCCAGAGGTTACGCAAGTTGAACACCAAACGTTATCGAGCAACTAGGAGATATAGATGGCACGCAATGATGGACGCAGCGTTAATGATCTGCGCGAAATTAAATTTACTCGCGGTTGGCTAGATCATGCCGAAGGTTCCGTATTGGTTGAATTCGGGAAGACTCGCGTTTTGTGTGTTGCATCATTTACGCCAGGTGTTCCACGTTGGCTAAAGGACACAGGCAATGGATGGGTTACATCAGAGTATTCAATGTTACCTCGCGCCACTCACACACGTTCAGATCGTGAAAGCGTTAAGGGAAAGCTCGGTGGGCGAACACAAGAGATTTCACGTTTAGTGGGTCGCTCCTTAAGAGCGGTAGTAAATATGAAGGAATTAGGCGAAAACACAATTGTGATTGACTGCGATGTATTACAAGCAGATGGTGGAACACGTACTGCTGCAATTACAGGTGCATATGTGGCACTAGCTGATGCAATCACTTGGGCAAAAGCACAAGGTCATATTAAATCTGATGCAAAGCCACTTAATGATTCTGTTGCAGCGGTAAGCGTTGGAATCATCGATGGTGTTCCGATGTTAGATCTTTGCTATGAAGAGGATGTTCGCGCAGGCACAGACATGAATGTTGTAGTGGCCGGCGATGGACGCTTTATCGAAGTTCAGGGCACGGCCGAAGGCGAACCATTTGATCGCGCATTATTGAATCAACTTCTTGATTTGGCCGTTGCTGGTTGTTCAACTCTTAATCAGATGCAGAAAGATGCACTTGCTCAGTAATGTCTCACAAACTTGTTTTAGCAACACGTAATCAAGGAAAGATCACTGAGTTTCGACGCATTCTTGATGCCTTAGCACCAGGTGCTGTAGAACTCATCGGTGTAGATCAATTCCCTGATTTAGTTGATGTTGAAGAAACTGGATCGACATTTGAGGAAAATTCCTTACTCAAAGCACGCTACACAAGCCAAGCAACTGGCCTACCTGCAATTGCCGATGATTCAGGTTTATGTGTTGATGCAATAAATGGTGACCCTGGGATATTTTCTGCCAGATGGGCAGGGGAGCACGGCAACGATCAAGCAAATCTGGAGAAAGTTCTTGATCAGCTTAAGGATGTTCCTCACGACAAACGCACCGCTCACTTCATGTGCGTGGCTTCGCTAGTGCTTCCAGACGGTCGCCAGCAAGTGGCCGAGGGTCGATTTGATGGGCATATTTTGAATGCCCCCATCGGTGAGAATGGATTTGGCTACGACCCAATTTTCCAGCCGTTGGGGATGTCCATTTCTTCTGCACAAATGAGCGCGGAAGAAAAGGATTTAATGAGCCACCGCGGGAAATCATTGCGCTCATTGGCGCCTCATGTCATCCAATTGCTTGCAAGCCTGAGGTAACCTTTACCCATCACAGCACGTTAATTACGTGCTTATAGCAATCCAAGGAGTTCGAAGTGGCCGTTAAGAAGACCGCAAAGAAGGCAGCAAAGAAGACCGCTGCAAAGAAGACCGCTGCAAAGAAGTCGCCAGCAAAGAAAGCTGTAGCGAAGAAGAAGACAACCAAAAAGGCAGTAGCTAAGAAAGCAGTTGCCAAGAAGACTGCAAAGAAGTCTGCAGTTAAAAAGAGCGCAGCAAAGCCTGCAGTTAAAAAGACAGCCAAGAAGGCAGTCGCTAAGAAAACTGCAAAGAAAGCTCCTGCAAAGCGTGTTGCTAAAAAAGCAACAACAACTCGAGTTTCATCTACACCAGCAGCAGTTGCTGCTCCGGTAAAGCCTGTTGCACCAGTTGCAACTCCTAAGCCAATTGCAACACCAAAGCCAGTTGCAACACCTAAAGCATCAACTTCAAACCGCACAGCATGGATTGTTGTGCTTGGAATTGCGGTTTTAGTTGCAATCGTTTGGTCAAATTCTTCAGGTTCAAGTGATGATGATGCAGCTCCTACACCAACAATGTCAGAGAGTGCCGAACCAAGTGCATCAGCAGAACCAACTGAAACTGAATCTGCTGCACCAGTTGCAGTAGTTGGAGCGCCTACAAAATTCGTTGGTCTCAAGAGTGATGATGGAATAAAGCTCCGCTGGGTCGCACCAATAGCTATAGAGGGTCTAACTGGCTATAACGTTGAAATACGTGCCGGAGGAACAGATGAGTGGACAGTTATTGCAACTGTTCCAGCAGATCAATTAACTCAGAACCTGACAAGAACAAGTGATTCGGGTTGGACTCAGGTCCGCGTTACATCTGTCTATTCAGATGGGCAGACTGCGTCATGGGAAAAAATCTTTGGATTTGCGGGCGAGTTCAAGTAAATCTAAATAATTAGATAGTAAAGATCCCTCACCAACTGGTGGGGGATTTTTATTTGTCTATTAATCTGAAATATCTAAAGTTGAGAAGTTATAGCTTCCACATAGGCGCGAACACCTGCAGGTGCAAGGTGAACTCCATCTGAACCGAAATACTCTGCATGGCCTTCGGATATCGCTGCCCAATCAACTAAGTAGGCACCATACATGGATGCATATTGGGCAATTAAAGCGTTGTTGGAATCTCGCCATGGGCGAGGAACAGCTGTATTTACAATAACTATTCGTGGCTGGTCTTTTATTGCTTCAAAAATGGCAGCAACTTGTTCTTCTGTTAATTTGTTGTTGTTGCCTAAGTTTAAAACAATAGGTGAGTTACTCATATTAACTTTGTCGTTAGTAATCACTTCTAGGAGTTCAGGTGCTTGACGCCCGACTCTTGCATTGATCAATCCAATGTTTTGACGAGCATCTAGCTCAAATCGAATTCCGAGAATTACAGAATCACCCGTCACCCACAATCCAGGTTCGGTGGTGTTGGTGGGCGCTGGATCAAGAGGTGCTTCTAGTTGCTCCTTAAGTTCAGCTAATTGCCTGTCACCTTCAGCGATTGCATTTGATGCAACTGATGCAGCTGAACCAAAAATTGCAAGCACTATAAGTAAGACACCAGCCTTTTGGCGCAACTGCACACGTTTAGTTCGGTACTTCATACCCTTAAACCAATAATCAATCAGGCCAGTGCGAACTGGTAGTTCTACCAAACGTAATGAAATGTCTGCCAAGAAAAAGACAATCAGAACGCGAAGTGCCGTTAATGCCCAACTAGATCCCTCGAGATCAAAATTTGGGCGCGTAACTTGAAAAACAACCCAGTGCCAGAGATAGATGGCATATGAACGCTCACCTATCCAAATAAATGGCTTGCTACTTAAAATCGGCGCAAAACGTGATGCTGGATGAACTATTGAGGTGATGATTGCGCATCCGAAGATACCGGCAAGAGGAAATGCTAATTTATATAAAGTTGGATCTGATTCTTCAATAAATAGGAAAGCCGCAATGATTCCTAGGAATCCAATTATTCCGATTCCGTCAATAAAGTCTTGAGCCTTACGCGAGACCGTTTCTTCCAGGTTTTGCGGGATCCATCTGACCGCTAATGCTGCTCCTAGGAATAATCCAATACTGTGAGTGTCGGTTCCAAAATAAACATGGCTAACCTTTGATCCACTTGCTGCATCAATCTGCAGTGAAACAACCAATAATGCGATTCCTGAAAAAGCTGCGATCAAAAGAGCAGCAGCCGGAATTTTGTTCTTTCCAAAATAGCGAAGCACCAATAACAAAATCAGTGGCCAGACTAGATAAAACTGGGCTTCTACACCTAACGACCAAGTGTGCTGCAACAGTGGTGGACGCCCAATAGCTTCGAAATAATCTGTTTGTCTAAAAACTAACCACCAGTTCATGCCGCCAAACAGGGCAAATGGTGTGTCACCCAATAATCGTCGCATCGTATCTGGTGCCCATAAACCAACGAAGATGATTGTTGTGATGATCATAAAGACAAGTGGAGGCAGTAAACGACGGATGCGTGCCATATAGAAAGCTCGTAAGTCCAAGCCACCACTGCGCTGAATAGAATCTAATAGCAACCGTGTGATGACATAGCCGGAGATTACAAAAAAGAGGTCAACTCCTAAAAACCCGCCAGGAATCCATTTAAAACCTAAGTGATACAGCATCACAGCAATTACTGCGACAGCTCGCAAACCATCTATTGCAGGTATGTAACGGATACCTTTTTCTGCGGCCATGATTACTTATCTCCTACGAAGTAGCGTGGCATCAATAGAAATATGTTGTGTAGCGCAGTGTTAATTAGCGCTTTGCAGATTTCTTTGCAGCACTCTTCTTGACAGAAGCTTTCTTTGCGGGAGATTTCTTAGCCGCTTTCTTTGGCGCACTCAGTGCAGGACGAGTTCGCTGACTTGCAACTTTAAGTGGTCCTGGATTAATTAACGTGTCATCTGAATTCAGATTATCAAGGACACTCTTTTGAAGCTCCTCTAAACGCTGGAATGCTCCATCTAAACGATTTCGAGATTGCTGAATCGCAGTCTCTGCAGCATCTAGTGATTGCTTTTGAATTCGGTATAGACGTTCTGCTTCAGAAATAACACCTGAAAGCCACTGGCGATAACCAGACACTTCAGTTGTTGCTTCCGTAATAATTCGTTCTCCTTCTCGGCGAGCAGCCGTTGCAAGAGCGGATATTTCACGCTTCTTGCTCTCCATGAGCGCTTCTGCTTCAGATTCAGCAAGAGCAATCTTTTCTTCTGCTTCGGTTTCCGCAGCTTGAATGAATTTGCGTCCACGAGTTTCTGCTCCTGAAAGAATCGTGCGTGCCTTCGCATCAGCTGCCTCTAACTCTTCCTTTGTTGCGCGTGAAGTTTCAGCAACTAATCGTGAAGCCGCAGCCTGAGCCTTGCTTTCACGAGCTTGGGCAGACTTGATCATTGACATCGCAGTTTCAGTTGCGAGAATTTCAAACTCTTCTTTTGTTAATCCGGTGATGTCGCGACGAGATTTCAAATCTGCAATCTGCGCTTCGAGTTCACGGATGCGGTCAACAGATGAAGGCAGGCTGGAGCTCTCTTCTTCAGTAAAGCCGACCCAGTTAAGGAAGCTCTTCTTCTCAGCCATCATGCACCTCGCTACTCAATAAAACCTTGCGTACAGATGACCTAGGTTAGAGCAAAGGCTTATTTACTGTAAATCGCTACCGAAATGGCTACGTACTGACTAATCCACGCGGCGAGCACGAAGATATGGAAGAGCTCATGGAATCCGAAGTACTTCGCCGCACGGCCAGGGCGCTTGAGTGCGTAAAAGATCGCACCCACTGAGTAGAACAATCCACCAATCACGATTGGAAGTAGTACCCACAAACCACCCTCGCGGTAGAGGGCTGGCGTGTAAAAAACGGCGACCCAGCCCAAAACTAAATAATTGGCCACGTATAGCCAACGAGGTGCCCCAATCCAGAAAACACGAAGAGCAACACCGGATGCAGCACCTATCCAAACAACTGATAACAAAATTACGCGGTCGCGACCTTCAAGCAAGGCAACTGCAAAGGGTGTGTAAGAACCTGCAATTAACAAATTAATGTTTGCATGATCCCAGCGTCGCCAAATCTTTTTCTTTTCTGGAACCCATGGGACCCGATGATAAATTGCCGAAACACTGAACAACATGATCGCTGTTATTGAGTAAATTGCCACTGCAAATTTGAGGGAATTTTTACTCAATATAAATAAAACGAGCGAGGCGATCATGACCGCCGGAGTTGCCCCGAGGTGAAACCAACCGCGCAGCTTTGGTGGTGCAATTGGGGTGAGGCTCATACTGACCAGCCTAGGCTACTTTCACACAATTAGCCGTGGACAAAGCCCTGCACCACTGCCAAACTTCAGCCATGACACATAGATCACCTATATTTGAAATCAGCGATGTTTACATCGATCAAGAAGCAGCTCTTAGCCCAATGGGCTGTACCTATCTTGGAAATGGGCTCAACCAAGACAAACTCGATGATTTTTCAATCGCAGCGGCAGAAGTGAGCGCTAGTTTAACTCGTGAGACTTTGAAGAAGCTCTCTGCAATGGAACCAATCGATGAGATTGACCGTATTGCAAAGGCTGTAATGACCGAGCGTCTTGAATCTGGACTGGCATTACATGATAGTCAAGAAGGATTTGTGCTCTGGAATGTTCTGACATCACCTCCATCGAATGTGCGTTCAATCTTTGAACTCATGCCAAAGAGTTCTGATCAAGATTTTGACAACATCGCTAAGCGTTTAGCTGCCGTTGATGCTGCCTATAGCTCATGGTGTGAAACCATCATGACCGTTGCAAAAACTGGAAAAACAACCGCGCAGCGCCAGGTAAAGGGTGTTATTGAGCAGTTGGATAGTTATGCCAATGGTGGATATAGCGTGATGTGTAAAAACTTTGATAGCGCTGGCAAATATCCAGCGATGCATGAGGCAGCAAAGCTAGCCGAGGCGGCGTCTGCAAAGACCGCTAAATTCTTACGTGAAGAGTATTTACCAATTGCCAATCCAAATGATGCAGTTGGTGCTGAACGTTATGCAGTGTGGGCGCGTTACTTCACCGGTGCACAACTTGATCTTCCAGCCACATATGAATGGGGCAAGAAAGAGCTCAAGGCAATTAACGATCGCATGTGGGAACTTGCAAAGGTAATTAACCCAGAAGCAAAAACACTGCGCGAGGTTGCTGACACTCTTGATAATGACCCTAAGTACAAGGTTGTTGGTCCAGAAAATGTGGTGAAGTATCTACAAGATTTCACAGACGCAGCAATCAAGCGCATGGATGGTGAGTTCTTTGAAATTGATCCGCGCATTGCAATTTGCGAAGCGCGTCTGGCACCAGAAGGAAGTGCATCTGCTCCTTACTACAACCCACCATCTGAAGATCTATCTCGACCAGGAACAACATGGATTCCAATGTTGGGAAAGAATGAAGTCAGTAATTGGCACCTAGTTTCTACGTGGTATCACGAGGCAGTTCCAGGTCACCACTTACAGGTAGGAACAGCAACGGTTGAAAAAGATCGCCTGACTCGTTTCCAACGCACATCAGCTTGGATTAGTGGATATGGCGAAGGTTGGGCCTTGTATGCAGAACGATTCATGAATGAACTGGGCGCATTTGATGAGCCAGGAATTGAAATGGGTTATCTCTCTGCGCAAGCATTACGTGCAGCCCGCATTGTTGTAGATATTGGTATGCACCTTGGATACAAAGATGACAGCGGAGTTGTGTGGAATGCTGAAAGCTCCCGCAAATTACTCAACGAGCAGGCACTTCTTGATGAGGATCATTCGCGAAGCGAGACAGATCGCTATCTCGGGTGGCCAGGGCAGGCTATTTCTTACAAGGTTGGCGAGCGCGTCTGGATGACAGCTCGTGAAGATGCCAAAGCCCGTCTCGGTGATGGCTTTAATATGAAGAGATTCCATAGTTATGCACTCAAGTTAGGGCCAATGGGCCTTGACCCATTTGCTGCAGAACTGGCGTTGTGGCAGGGGCAATAGATAAAGGAACTCCAGTAAGTTACTAGTTAGTAACCTGTGGAAAAAGGCGATCTGGGGGTAAAAATTCCTCGGTCGCCTTTTTTCACGCTCAGCAACCGGGAAAGTCGATAAAAAATCTCATAATTTCCCCACCATTTTCATGCAAATTGCTCGCGTTTGCTTCACAATAAACCTTGTCGGAGGTCAAAGGAGTTCCTCGAGGATTCCTTATGGTTGACGAATTCAGAGGTCAAAGGACCTCTCCACATGATCCTCACGGAGGAATACCTTGAAACTTGATCCAAATAACTGGAACCTAGTCTATAACGTATTTTCATTCGGGCTAATTTCCATGCTTGCTTGCACCGTTTACACACTAGTTTCACAACAGCGTGTATTAGCTAAGTATCGCAATGCTCTCGTTATGTCATCGATGGTTACATTCATCGCTGGTTACCACTACCTACGTATTTTTGATTCATTCAAGCATGCAACAAATGCAACAAAAGATGGTTCCGTTCTTCTAGACGGATCAAAGGATGCATTCAACGAGGCATACCGCTACGTTGACTGGCTATTGACTGTTCCTCTACTACTAGTAGAAGTTGTTGCAGTACTCGCACTGACAGCTGCAGTTTCACGCTCGCTAATCATGCGCCTCGTTCCAGCTTCAGCTGCAATGATCGCTCTTGGATACCCAGGTGAAATTTCAGATGTTCAGGGAACACAAATTTTGTTCGGTGTTCTTTCAACAATCCCATTCCTATACATCCTTTACGTTCTATTCGTAGAACTAGGTAAGTCACTTGATCGTCAGCCAGAAGGAGTTGCAAAATCTGTTGCTAACTTGCGCCTACTTCTGATCGCAACATGGGGCGTTTACCCAATTGCGTACATGTTCAACATCTGGGGTACTGCTTCACAAGAGTCATTCGTAGCTGTTCAGGTTGGTTACACACTCGCTGACGTTCTAGCGAAGTGCGTATTCGGTCTAACAATTCTGAAGATCGCTCGTATGAAGTCAATCGCAGAAGGAATGAAGGACGATCACTAATCTTTGATTAGTGGATCTCTTTTAGCTAAGAATCCTAAAAACAGGAGTGTCGCGAAAGCGGCACTCCTGTTTGCTTTCATAGACTAATCACATGACCAACGAGAAGCTTGATAAGTACTGGATTAACAATTATCGAATGGGCGGCTATCTGCTATTTGCCTGCGGCCTGATTAATCTTCGATATCAGTGGGGCGAACCCGACATCATTTCTCGCAGTGCATTAATTTTTGGTCCAGGCGCAGCAATACTTGGTGCAACATATGTGCCAGCACTTGTCTCGGTCCTTGGGCGACGTGAAGTTAAAGCACTGATAGCTATTGCCGGGGTTGCACTAATAGCCTTTGCATTTAGCAACTAATCCCCAAGTAACTCAATGATTTAGAGAGTGCCGTCGTGGGCACCATCTATTAACTCGCGATAGATATCTAGGTGACCTGCGTGCCGAGCTGTTTCATCAATCATGTGGAGGTAGATCCACCGAAGTGATGGTTTTGCATCATCACGAGGCCTTGGCTCGGTTCCCAGCTCATCCAAACTTTTTCCTAGACATACCTTGCGAGAGTTCTCGCATGCTTTGATATAGCCCTCCAAAAGAGATTCAACGGTGTCTGATTCAAGAATCTCGAAATCTCCATTGGGGTTTGCTTCGCTATATCTGCCATCGGTGTATTCAAGACCAGCAAAGTTGATGTGGAACCAGCCGTACTCAACCTCAGTTAAGTGACGCAGAATCCCTAGTACAGATGTGGAAGTTGGCCCTAGTCTCTTCACGCCATTGTCTTTAGTAATGCCACTAACTTTATAAACAATAGTTTGGCGACAAAATTCCAGATGTTGTTCCAGTAGCTCGCGTTCAGTGCCAATGCTTAAAGGATATTTAGGTGCGTCCATTAAGCAATTGTAAGGCGTTATTTCCTAAAGGAAAGATCTGCTTTCTTCATTTCGCTGATTAAAATGCGGATTGCATTTGGCCCCATGCCGTGTAACTCTTTTACGGCAGTAAGCGATGTTTTCCTCAGATCAGATAGTTTGAATAATCCGTCATCGATTAATGCCCGACGTGCAGGTGCGGCTAATCCAAGTTCAACCCATACCTGATCAACCGATGCGTAGTAATCCAAATCGACATCACCATTTGTCACATCACAGATACTTCTAGATTTCTTCTCTTCGCGGCGAGCAGCAGCGGCGCGCTTGATTTCAGCGGCCTCTTTTTTAATTTTGGCTGGAGATTTCTTTGCCATGAATCACTCTTAACTTTCAGTTCAGTGTGCGGGAGGCGGGACTTGAACCCGCACGTCCGAAGACACAGGTTCCTAAGACCTGCGTGTCTGCCATTTCACCACTCCCGCATGGTTTGAAGCTTTCACTTCCAACCAAGAGGCAAGATTAGAGGTAAGAGGCAGTTTCACCAAAATGAGCACGATAGCCTTGCTTAGTGTCCACACAGATTGAGATCCTTGAAGAGGCGATTAAGGCTGCAATAGAAAGAGCCATAGCCTCAGGAGCCCTCAGTGGCAAAGCACCAGAGGCCATCAAATTAGATCGGCCAAAAGATCGAGACCACGGTGACTATGCATCCTCGATTGCTCTGCAATTGGCTAAACCTGCAGGCATGAATCCTCGCGATGTCGCTGTGATTATTGCTGAACAGTTAAAAGGCGTTTCAGATATTTCCAAGGTCGATATTGCTGGTCCTGGTTTTATCAACATCACTTTGAACCGTGCAAGCCAAGCTGCACTTGTGCAAACAATCCTAAATGCAAAGAGTGATTTTGGAAATGGAACTGCACTAGCTGGCGTGAAGATTAACTTGGAGTTTATTAGCGCTAACCCAACCGGACCATTGCACTTAGGCCATACCAGATGGGCAGCTGTAGGAGATTCTCTCGGTCGAGTGTTAACAGCAGCCGGCGCAAAAGTAACACGCGAGTTTTACATTAATGACCGCGGCAATCAAATGGATCTTTTTGGTCAATCCGTTGAAGCGGTTGCACTTGGTAATGCTGTTCCAGAAAATGGTTACCAAGGGGATTACATTAAAGATTTAGCGCAAGAAATATTTGTGCAGAATTCAGAGATAAAAAATTTGCCTGACGAAGAACGATTTATCGCATTTCGTGAAGCAGCATATAAATTGCAGTTAAAGGATCAACAACGAGTACTGGATACCTTTAATACACACTTTGATGTGTGGTTCTCAGAACGATCATTGCATGAGCAAGGCGCAGTTGAGCACGGCATGGAAAAGCTTCGGGCTAAGGGGCATGTTTTTGATGTTGATGGCGCTGTTTGGCTTAGAACCACAGATTTTGGTGATGATAAAGATCGCGTAATGACGAAAAGTGATGGGTCTCTTACATACTTCGCATCAGATACTGCTTATTACATCAACAAGCGCGAACGTGGTTTTGATATCTGTATTTACATGCTGGGCGCCGATCACCATGGGTATATCGGCCGTTTAAAGGCAACAGCGGCTTGTGCTGGCGATGACCCTGGATACAACGTTGAGGTACTCATTGGTCAGCTCGTAAAAATCATGGAAGGCGGCGAAGAGGTCAAACTCTCTAAGCGCGCTGGAACAATCATTACTCTGGAAGAGCTTGTTGAAAAGGTGGGCGTAGATGCTGCGCGCTACACCTTGATTCGCTACCCAGTTGATACACCGATGGTGATGGACATAGATATCCTAAAGAGAAATACAAATGAGAATCCTGTCTATTACGTTCAGTATGCCCATGCTCGTATTGCTGCTGTTTTGCGCAATGCCCTTGAACTCGGAGCATCATTGAATCTAGGCGATTTTGATCCTTCACAATTAGTCCATGATCGGGAAAACGAGTTACTTGCTGCCTTGGCTGAATTCCCACGAGTTGTGGCAAGTGCTGCAGAGTTTCGTGAGCCGCACCGCATAGCGCGTTATCTCGAGGAATTGGCTGGTACTTATCACGGCTTCTATAACGACTGTCGTGTTTTGCCTATGGGAGATGAAGAATTATCTGCGCTACACACCGCGCGTTTATTACTATGTACTGCAACAAAGCAGGTTGTTCATAACGGTCTAGATCTTCTAGGCGTGAGTGCACCGGAGAGGATGTAGCTGATGTGGTCTTCATCTGTTACAACGGGCACAGAACTTTCCTTGGCAGGAATTACTGCCAAGAATCTTGCTAAAGAATTCGGGACTCCAACATTTTTTGTTGATGAGGCAGACTTTCGTGCTCGCGCCCTTGCCTGGGATAAAGCACTCAAAGAAGCCTTCGGGTCACACGCAGGCACTGTTTATTACGCATCTAAAGCATTTATCTGCACAGAACTTGCACGCTGGATCAAGGATATTGGTATTGGTATAGATGTAAGCACGGGCGGAGAAATGGCGGTTGCACTTGCCGGTGATATTGATCCGTCAAAAATAGAAGTGCATGGAAACAACAAATCTATTGCTGAAATTGAGAAAGCTATCTCTGTTGGAGTTGAATCTATTGTGATTGATTCTCTCTATGAGATAGAGCGTGTTGCAGAGGCTGCGAAAAATGCTGGCAAAGTGCAGCGAGTATTGCTCCGCATAACACCAGGTATTCAAGCCCATACTCATGAATCAATTGCAACAGCACATGAAGATGTGAAGTTTGGTTTTTCTATTGCAAGCGGTGCTGCATGGGCAGCGATTGAAGCAGTAAGCGCTCAGCCAAGCCTTGAGCTTCGTGGAGTCCATGCACATATTGGTTCACAGATTTTTGGATTTAAATCATTTGAAATTTTGTCAGAGCGCCTTATCTCTTTACTTGCACAGTATCGCGATGAGTATAAGAAGGAATTGCCTGAACTAGATCTTGGTGGGGGATACGGAATCGCATATGTGCCAGGAGATGAAACTGTTGTTCCAGCAGAAGCCATGAGCGCACTAGCTGCTGCCGTTACAAAAAACTGTGCAGCACACAACCTTCAGATCCCAAGAGTTTCAATTGAACCAGGCCGTGCCATTGTGGGTCCAGCAATGTTTACTTTATATGAAGTAGGGACAGTAAAAGATGTGACCTTAGAAAATGGATCACATCGTCGCTACATTTCAGTAGACGGTGGAATGAGTGACAATATTCGCCCATCACTCTATGGAGCCGAATACACCACTATTTTGGCTAACCGCACTAGTGCAGCAGCACTGGTCTCTAGCCGTTTAGTTGGAAAGCATTGTGAAACGGGAGATATTGTCATTCGCGAGATTGATTTGCCTGATGACATCGTTCCGGGGGATCTCTTAGCTGTCCCAGCAACAGGTGCATATGGACGCAGCATGGCCAGCAACTACAACCATGTGCCTAGACCTCCAGTTGTTGCAGTAAAAGATGGAAAAGCTCGTGTAATTGTGCGCCGAGAGACTGAAGCCGATCTGCTCAGACTCGATATTTAACGCCGATCTAGTCATCTATGAAAGAATGGCGCCATGAACTCGGGCGTCAAAACAATCACAATTGGAATGCTCGGCTGCGGCGTTGTGGGCACCCAGGTTGCTCGCCTGCTCCAAGATGATGAACAAGAACTCTCAGAACGCTCTGGCGCACTCCTCAAGTTAAGCAAGGTGGGAGTTCGCACAGCAGGTGCCCGCGAAGGTATTGATGCTTCATTAATCACAACTGATCTGCAATCAATAGTTGCAGATCCAAGTATCAACATAATTATCGAAGTTATGGGCGGAATTGAACCTGCTAAATCCTTAATTCTTGAAGCAATCAGGAATAAGAAATCAGTCATCACAGCTAACAAAGCATTGCTCGCAACTCATGGACACGAATTGTTTAACGCCGCAGATGCTGCCGGCGTAGATTTGTATTACGAAGCCGCTGTCGCTGGCGCAATACCAATTATTAGATCAATGCGTGAATCACTTGCCGGAGATCAGATCACTCGGGTCATGGGAATTGTTAATGGAACAACTAATTACATTCTTACAAAGATGTATGAAGAAGGCCGCGCCTTTGATGATGTGCTCAAAGAAGCGCAATCACTGGGTTATGCCGAGGCTGATCCAACTGCTGATATTGAAGGACACGATGCCGCGGCAAAAGCTGCACTCCTTGCAAGCCTTGCTTTTCACAGCACAGTTGTCATTGATGAAGTTTATTGCGAAGGTATTACAGGTATTTCTTCTGAAGATGTTCTTGCTGCCAAATCAATGAACAGTGTTATCAAATTGTTAGCAATTGCAGAATTGACTGTTAAGGATGAAATCTCAGTGCGTGTTCATCCAGTGATTTTGCCTCTTTCGCACCCGTTGGCATCTGTGAGAAATGCATTTAATGCTGTTTATGTGGAATCAGAAGCAGCTGGTCAACTCATGTTCTACGGCCGTGGAGCGGGCGGTGCCCCAACAGCATCTGCAATTCTTGGCGATTTAGTGGCAGTTGCACGCCATGCTGCTTATTCAACAGTTGGATATGGCGAATCAGATTATGCCGATTTAGATATTGCTCCAATTGGTGCTGTGAAATCTCAATTCTTTGTCCGTCTACACGTTGCCGATAAATCAGGTGTTTTGGCCTCAATTGCACAAACTTTTGCAAGTGAGAATGTATCGATCCAAACAGTTCGCCAATCCGGCCTTGGCGAAGATGCTGAGTTAATTGTTGTTACACACGCGGCTTCAGAAGATGCACTTGATGCCTGTGTTGAAAAACTTAAGAAAATGGAAATTGTCAGCAAAGTCGAAAGCGTGATTCGCGTTGAAGGAGCATCTGCCTGATGGGCCTTTTTACAAAGAAAGATAGCGGAGCGCATCAATGGCGCGGAGTGATTGAGGAGTACCGTCACCGTCTCCCAGTAAGTGCCAAGACTCCAATCGTTTCTTTGCGCGAAGGTGGCACACCTCTCATCTATGCATGCAATCTTTCAGAGTTTCTGGGAAATAATGTTTGGATTAAGTACGAGGGCCTCAATCCAACAGGCTCCTTTAAAGATCGCGGAATGACAATGGCGATTTCAAAAGCAGCAGAAGATGGAGCCAAGGCTGTTATCTGTGCTTCAACTGGAAACACTTCTGCATCAGCTGCGGCATATGCAGTTAAGGCCGGAATGCGTCCAGCGGTGTTAATCCCAAAAGGCAAGATCGCAATGGGAAAGCTGGCACAAGCGGTAATCCATGATTCAACAATTTTGCAAGTGAACGGCAACTTTGATGATTGCTTAATGCTCGCCAAAGAGCTTTCAGAAAATTACCCTGTCGCACTTGTTAATTCTGTTAACCCATATCGCATCGAAGGACAAAAGACAGCAAGTTTTGAAGTTGTCGACATGTTGGGCGATGCTCCAGATATTCACGCACTTCCAGTTGGTAATGCCGGAAACATCACTGCATATTGGAAGGGCTACAAGGAATACAACAAAGACGGGCTTTCAACAAAGTTGCCCATGATGTATGGATTCCAAGCCTCAGGGGCAGCACCGATTGTTAAGGGCAAAATAGTGAAGAATCCAGAGACAATCGCCACCGCCATTCGTATTGGTAACCCTGCCTCTTGGCAACAAGCTGTTGAAGCCCGCGATATGTCAGGTGGCGTAATTGACTCTGTGACTGATCGCGAAATCCTGAGCGCATACCGATTAATTGCAGCTAAAGAAGGTATTTTCGTTGAGCCATCATCTGCAGCAGGTCTTGCAGGGTTGCTTAAGTATAAAAAGGCTGGCAAGTTGCCACAGGGAAAGACGATTGTCATCACTGTTACTGGACACGGACTAAAAGATATTCCATATGCCTTAGAGGCAGCTAGGAAGCCAGTTATTGTTCCGGTTAATGCAAAAATTGCAGCGAAAGCATTAGGACTAGCGTAAGAATTATGAAACCAACTTTTAAGGCTCAACCTATTCAGGTTCAAGTGCCAGCATCGAGTGCAAACTTAGGACCTGGCTTTGATTGCCTTGGCTTAGCGCTAACAATGCATGATCGTTACATGGCACAAATAATGGATGAACCTGGCGTTGATATCGATGTCACTGGTGAAGGCGCAGAGAGCATCCCAGCAACTGATAAGAATTTAGTAATCAAAGCAATGTATAAAGGTTTTGATTTCTTAGGCGGGCGTCCTCGCGGAATTGCTTTGCGCCAATTAAATGTTATTCCTCATGGTCGGGGACTCGGATCATCTGCGGCAGCAATAGTTGGTGGCTTAGCACTTGCTCGCGGTCTTGTTCTTGGCGGCAATGAACGTATGAGTAATGAAGATATGTTAAATATTGCCAATGAAATGGAAGGCCATCCAGATAATGTTTCAGCTGCAATTTTTGGAAGTGCAAATCTGGCCTGGCAAGAATCTCAACGCGGCCATGTTGTTGCGCAAGCATTGAACTTTGAGGTTGATCCGCGTATTGGAGCGCTCGCATTTGTTCCTTCTACTGAATTTTCAACATCAAAAGCACGCAAGATGTTGCCGGAATCAATTCCACATAGCGATGCGGTCAAAAACTCAAGCAATGTTGCAGTCCTAGTTCAAGCCTTGCAATCTCGTCCAGATCTATTGTTAGGTGCAACCGAAGATTATTTACACCAGAGCTATCGCAAGGATGCGATGCCCAATAGTTATGCCCTCATGACAAAACTACGAAAAGCAGGAGTAGCGGCCTTTATTTCAGGTGCTGGACCGACGGTAATGGTTCTCTACACAGGCGGGGACTCTGAAGCAGCCGAACTTGAGCGCGCAGCAGGGGAGAAGTTTCAGATGATTTCACTAGGTATTTCACGCACAGGTGTAAGCCTGATCACCGCCTAATTTTGCGATTTCAAGACTTATCCTGCTAACCTTTACACATCTGAACGGCACATCTTCGGCCAGTAACACATCAGATAATTTCAAAAAAACAAAAATCCCAGGTTCTTTAGGATTTAAGCCCTAGAACCAATAGTGAAAAGATATTCATGACAACAGAAATTGAACCAGTTCGCTCACAAAGTCCAGAGCTTGCTGCCATGACCCTTCCAAAGTTAAAGACAGTTGCAACTCAACTGGGTGTTGATGGCGCAGCAAAGATGAAAAAGGATGCACTTGTAGAAGCGATTGCTGACTTGCAGGCAAAGAACCGCGAAGCTGCAAAGGCTGAACGCGAAGCACGCCGCGAAGCACGTAACAACCGTAAGAAGGAATCAAAGCCTTCAAACAACAACCAAGATTCAGATGATGATGGCGATGATAATTCAGCGCCACAGAGCAATAACGATCGTGGAAACGATCGTGGTGGGCGCAATGATCGCTTTGATCGCAATGACCGAGGCCGTGGCCGTGATCGCAACCGTGATCGCAATCGTGACCGTGGTCCACGTGAAGAGCGTGAGCCAGTTATTGGCGAAGATGATGTTCTAGTTCCAGTCGGTGGCTTGCTAGACATTCTTGAGAGTTACGCATTCATTCGCACAGCTGGTTACCTCCCAGGACCAAACGATGTGTATGTCTCATTGCAGCAAGTTCGAAAGAACGGACTGCGCAAGGGAGATGTTGTAACGGGCCAAGTTCGCCAACCTCGTGAAGGTGAAACAAAGCAAAAGTTCAACGCCCTCATTACTCTTGAAACCGTAAATGGAATGACACCGGAAGAGGCGCGTAACCGTGTTGAGTTCGGAAAGCTAACTCCACTTTATCCTCAGGAGCGCCTGCGCCTTGAAACAGAACCAAATGTTCTTACAACACGTGTAATCGACTTGATTGCACCAATTGGTAAGGGTCAACGTGGTCTTATTGTTTCGCCTCCAAAGGCTGGTAAGACAATGGTTCTTCAATCAATTGCTAACGCGATTACAACAAATAACCCAGAGTGCCACTTAATGGTTGTTCTAGTTGATGAGCGCCCAGAAGAAGTTACAGACATGCAACGATCAGTTAAGGGTGAAGTTATTGCTTCAACTTTTGATCGTCCAGCAGATGACCACACAACTATTGCTGAACTTGCCATCGAGCGCGCAAAGCGTCTTGTTGAACTAGGTCACGATGTAGTTGTTCTACTTGACTCAATTACTCGTCTAGGTCGCGCATATAACATCGCAGCACCTGCATCAGGCCGCATTCTTTCTGGTGGTGTTGATTCAGCTGCACTATATCCACCTAAAAAGTTCTTTGGAGCTGCGCGTAATATTGAGGATGGCGGATCATTAACGATTCTTGCAACAGCGCTGGTTGATACTGGTTCTCGCATGGATGAAGTTATCTTCGAAGAGTTCAAAGGCACCGGAAATATGGAGCTGATCCTTGATCGCCGACTTGCCGATAAGCGCATATTCCCAGCAGTAAATGTTGTTGCCTCTGGCACACGTAAGGAAGAGATTTTGATGGGCTCTGAAGAGCTCAACATCGTTTGGAAACTTCGTCGCGTACTGCATGCGCTTGAGCCACAAGCCGCACTCGAACTTCTCCTTGAGAAGATGAAGGGCACTAAATCCAACGTAGAGTTCTTGATGCAGATTCAGAAGACAACTTCTGGCCCTGATGACAGCAAGTAATTAGGCGTAAATTTCATAAAATATGGGCTTTGGCCTACTCTTATCCACGTTAACCAATCCGCTTGGTTCACCTAGTCTCTGAAAAAAGAGATGAGGACCCAGGCATAAAATTAGGGAATTGATATGAAGCCAGAGATTCATCCAGAGTATAAAGAGACCCAAGTAACTTGTGGTTGCGGTGAGAAGTTTGTAACTCGCTCAACAGTTGCCAGCGGTTCAATTTATGTTGAAGTCTGTTCAGTGTGCCATCCGTTCTACACCGGTAAGCAGCGCATCCTTGATACTGGTGGACGCGTAGCTAAGTTCGAAGAGCGCTTCGGAAAAAAGACTACAGACGCTAAGTAGCTTTCTAAAGAGACCGCATCGCAGCCTTAATGGTTGCGGTCGCGGTCTTTTTATTTCTATTTATTTCCATCACCACCGCGAATTTGAAAGGAGAAGCCAATGACAAATGATCGCTTTGCATCTGCACATGAAATGGTTCGTGAATACGCCGAACTTGAAGCAAAGATGGCTGACCCTTCAATTCACGATGACCAAGCTAATGCGCGCAAACTTGGTCGCCGCTATGCCCAACTTGGTCCAGTTGTTGCTGGTTTCAAAGCTTGGAAATCCGCAGAGGATGATTTATTAGCAGCAAAAGAGTTAGCTCTTGTAGATCCAGACTTTGCATCTGAAATTCCAGCGCTCGAGGCCACAGCAATTTCGGCAGGGGAAAAGCTAGAAGAGTTATTGCTCCCGCGTGACCCTAATGATGACCGCGATGTCATTTTGGAAGTTAAGGCTGGTGCAGGTGGAGACGAATCAGCGATTTTTGCCGGAGATTTATTGCGTATGTATATGCGATATGCAGAAAAACATAATTGGAAAGTTGAAATTATTGATGCCACTGAAAGTGAGATGGGTGGCTATAAAGACATCTCTGTAGGTGTTAAATCTAAAGGCGTACCCGCACCGGGTGAATCACCTTATGCGCGTTTAAAGTTCGAAGGTGGCGTGCACCGTGTACAACGTGTTCCAGAGACTGAGAGCCAAGGAAGAATTCACACATCTGCTGCGGGAGTTTTGATTTTGCCGGAAGCCGAAGAAATTGACGTTGAATTGAATATGAATGATGTGCGTGTTGATGTGTATCGCTCCTCTGGGCCTGGTGGTCAATCGGTTAACACAACTGACTCGGCTGTTCGCCTTACGCATATCCCAACTGGAATCGTGGTTTCTTGCCAGAATGAAAAAAGCCAATTACAAAATAAAGAATCTGCCTTAAGAATCTTGCGAGCCAGAATGTTAGCTGCAGCCCAAGAAGCTCAAGAAGCAGCAGCTTCGGCTGAGCGCAAGAGTCAAGTGCGTACCGTAGATAGATCTGAACGCATTCGTACTTACAACTACCCAGAAAATCGGATTAGTGATCATCGCGTTAATTACAAATCAAATAATCTTGATGCCGTTCTTAATGGAGATCTTGATGACATGATTCAAGCGCTTCTTGATGCAGATAAAGCCGCTCGTCTTGCAAATACAAAGTAAATAAAATGGAGATAAAAGCTTTACTAAGAGATGCTAAAGCGCAGTTAGCTGAATCTGGGATTGCAGAAGTTGATGCCGAACATTTGTTGGCACATGTTTTAGGAATTTCGCGAATGGACTTACACAATCCAGTTCTTGTTGAAAATACACTTTCTGCAATGACTGATCT